>JAJOKK010000233.1 GCA_021129875.1 Candidatus Bipolaricaulota bacterium | reverse complement strand
CCTGGTTGCAACCAGGAAACTATGGAATACTTCAAAGCCTAAGAGCCGCCCGAAGGGCGCTAAGTTCACAATAAGCATTGTACCTGCCTTGGCCTAGGTTATATGCCAGTTAACCGGCAAAACGTCTGCTGTCAAGCTCGCAGAGCGGAAGCTGCGATAAGAATTAAGGCTCTTCGCGTTTTGAGTGGTTAGGGGGAGGCTTAGCATCACCCCCCCCTCCCATCAAGGGAGGGGGGACTTGCTGTCTTATGGGGGCATCTCTTCCGCTGCTTTAAATCCCCTCTCCCTGTTATGGGAGAGGGTGAGGGATCTGCACCATGCATGCTATGTACCGCAAACAGATCGAGCGTGCCAGTGGGCTGCGGCGTGTGTCCACCGCAGCTGAGAAGCTCCGCGGCACCTTCCCTTTGCTCCTCTCGTCAAGGGAGGGGGTGCGAACTTGCTATCCTATGGGAGGAGGAGCCATTAATCCTCACTTCGTGCGCGTGTGAATCTAGAAGCCTCTACCCACTTAAAACGACGAAGAGCCAGAATTGATGTCGTCTGCCTGTACCTGCCTGTCGCATTCGCGACGCAGACAGGCTGACAAGACCGATAGGAGTAGGTGCCTAGAACGCATGACCCTAGTATGAGATACAGAATTATTTCATTATGAGCGGCACAACAGGCTGTTGCACAACCCTCTTCTCCTTGCAGAACAGAAGCTTTCACCGTCTCGGGGGGTGCAGTAGCCGATTGGGGACTTACTACACCCCCCGAGAACGCGGAGCACGCAGAGAGTGGAATTGGAACCTTAATGCTTGATCTCAGCGCTCTTTGCGCTCCTGGGGGGTGCAGTATTCGAAGAGGGACTTACTACACCCCCCGAGGCGGTAAAATGCTTGAAACTAGGGGGTTAGGATTGAAGACGAGCGGTGGAAAGGGTTTACGCAACAGGCTCACAAGTTGCTGTTTTCTGTAAAGTGAAAGAATCTATCTGTAAATAACCCTCAGAATCTCTCGTACGTATTGAGAGCAGCGGGGTCTTGTTTGTAATAGCGGCTCAACTCGTCGTAGAGACGCGGTAGTTTCCCCTTCAACTGCTTCGGCTTCTCGAAAAAGAACTCGGTCGCTACGGCGAAGAACTCGGCAGGGTTGGTCGCCCCGTACCGATCGAGCAGGATCTCTTGACCACGCTCGATATCCTGTTGCAATTTCGCGTACTCCTCCCCAAAGACCTGCGCCCAGGCGCGGTACCTGGACCGATGAGGGAGGATAGGGATGCCATCGACTTCACCGCTCTCAGCGTCGAGTTGATGGGCAAACTCATGGAAGACAACGTTATGCCCATCGTTCATGCCCGCCGCACCGGATTTAACATCGTCCCACGATAGGACGATGGCCCCCTGTGTCCAGGACTCCCCGAGGCGGGATTGCATCCCTTCGGTGACGATCCCCATACTGTCCTGATCACTACGGTGGGCGAGATAAGCGTGCGGGTAGACGATGATCGAGTAGAGTCCGGGATAGTAATCGGTCTTGCGGTGCAGGAGGAGGACGCACGCCTGCGCGGCGATGGTCACCCGAATCTCGTCGGTCATCGCCAAGCCGCCCGCCCCCTCAAAGCGTTTCTCCGCCAGGAAGACCTGGATATGTCGCTCCAGCTCCTCACGATCACCTGGTGGAAAATAACGAACCAAGGGGATGTTCCTCTCGATGGTCTGCCGCCATGCGCTGGAAAACTCGCGCCTGCCGATCTTCTTTCGCCGTCGCTCCTTGAACCAGATCAAGCTGCTTGCTCCATGATTCCCTTCCTCCCGCTCCCATCTTGTGGTGGAGTCGATACGATCTAGCGCACCGGGTTTTGCAGGATCCCAATCCCGTCGATCTCTACCTCGACGATGTCCCCGGCAAATAGTGGGCCGACCCCGGCCGGGGTGCCTGTGGCGATCACATCCCCTGGTTCCAGGGTCATGTAGGAGGAGATCTCCTCGATGAGAACGGGGATCGGGAAGATGAGGTCGCGTGTCGACCCGTCCTGTTTCGTCTCGCCGTTCACCCGGAGCATGATGTGGAACGGTCCGTCGATCTCATCTCTGGTGACGATCACCGGGCCGATCGGAGCGGCGGTGTCGAACCCCTTGGCCCGCACCCAGTTCTTCTCCCACTTCTGCTCCTCACGGTCGGAGATGTCGTTTAGGCACGTGTAACCGAGGATGACGTCCATCGCCTCTGCAGCGGGAACGTTGCGGCAGCGTCTGCCGATGACAACAGCGAGTTCCGCCTCATAGTGCACCAGGGAACTTGGCGGAAGGACGATCTCCTCTTCGGGGCCGATCACGGAGGAAGGGGGCTTAAAGAAGAGCAACGGCCGCGTTGGGACTTCGTTTCCCAACTCCTGCGCGTGCGCGACGTAGTTTCGTCCTACACAGAGGATCTTCGTCGGGGTGCACGGGGCGAGAAGCCTCACCTGGGAGAGAGGGACCTCCCCGCGAGGGGTGAGGATCACCTCTCCACGCAACTCACCGTTCTCGGGCCTTTCGGTCTTACGCGAGATAAAGCGGACTAGATACATGAGCACTCCAGCTACTAAAGGTGTGGGTGAAACGTATCCCATCGCCCGGTTCACTTCAAGCAGTCCCGCCGCTCCGACCAGGCACAGCGCGGGTCTTATCACCGATCAAAGCCTTGCAATCAAAGATTGTCTGTCGCATGCTTATGGCGTATTCGGGCTGTGACGCACTATATGGCAGCAACCAGGACTTTCGGACGCACGACCAGTAACACAGAAAGGCCTATTTTAAAATATGAGCTCTCTGAACAGTTATGGCGATTCTTAAAGATGTGATGTACCGCAAATTCTGCGCGTACGGGTTCCTGAAGAACTTTCGTTTCTTCGACCCGTTCATCATCCTCTTCTTCCGTGAGAGCGGGCTCTCGTTCCTGGAGATCGGGGTGCTCTTCTCGATCCGCGCGGTCGCTACAAACCTGCTTGAGGTCCCGACGGGGGTGATCGCCGATGCCTACGGGCGACGCAAGGCGATGATCTCCGCGTTCTCTTTCTACATCCTCTCCTTTGCCCTCTTCTACCTCGTCTCCTGTTTCTCTCGCTACGCTATGGCAATGGTCTTGTTTGCGTTCGGGGAGACATTCCGCTCGGGGACGCATAAGGCGATGATCCTCGAACACCTTAAGATCAAGGGAATTGCGGCGAGCAAGGTGGAATATTACGGCCATACTCGTGCGGCATCGCAGCTTGGCTCGAGCATAGCCGCACTGATCGCCGCCGGGCTCGTCTTCTACACCGGAGGGTTCCGGGTCGTCTTTCTAGCCTCGATCGTCCCGTACATCCTAGCTCTCCTCCTCATGATCTCCTACCCCAAGGAGCTTGACGGGGAGATTATCCCGCTGAAAGGAAAGTGGAAGCTGCGGCGTGCCTCGATGAGGTCCGCCTCGATGAGGTTCACCTCGATGAGACCTGCCTTAATAAGGCTCGCTGGGAGGATTGCCGCGGCGCTGCACGGTTTTGCAAGCATCTTCCGCCGGCCGTTGCTGCTGCGCGGTCTGGCGAACAGCGCATCCTTCGACGCCCTCTTCCGATCGACCAAGGTCTACCTGCAACCTATCCTGCAGGCCCAAGCGCTCGCCTTGCCTGTTCTCCTCTTTGTGCGTGATGAGCAACGGGTGGCGGTCGTCGTTGGGGTCCTATACTTCGTCCTTCACCTTGGCACAAGCTATGCCGCGGCGAATGCTGGCCGGATGAGGGAGCGCGCCGGTTCTCTCCCCGCGGCGGTGAACATCAGCTATCTCCTTGGGGTCTGCCTCCTCGGGGTGGCCGGAGTCTCCGCCGCTCTGCGGATCTACCCCCTCTCCATCGTCGCCTTCCTTGGATTCTACATGCTGCAAAACGTTCGCCGCCCGATCATGGTCGGTTACCTTGCAGACCTCATCCCGCAACGAACGATGGCGACCGGTCTCTCGGTCGAATTCCAGCTGCGCACCCTGCTCTCGGCCGGCATCGCCCCTCTTGTCGGCCTTCTGGCCGACAGGATCGGAGTAGGCGGGACACTGGTGATCATCGCTGCGGTTGCTGCTGCGGGAGCGAGTCTGTTGCGCGTACGGATCAAAGGAGGGCGAAACTCTGAGCGCCCCCTCGTGTATATAGTGCAAGATGGAAAGCAAGATAGAAAAGAGGAGTAGTACGATGTCGAAAAGTTGCATATTGCTGATCAGCCTGCTGATCGTCCTATTTAGTAGCGTGGCCGTTCTCGCCGATCCGGACCTCGTCGTCACCGAGATCATACTCGCCCCGCAGAACCCGCTCGCCGGCGAGACAGTCACGGTGACGGCAACGGTGAAGAATGTGGGGGAGAGCAATGCAGAGGGGCGATTCAGCGTGCGCTTCCTTATGAACGAATCCCGGGTAGATGCCCCATCGATCCCGTTCGGCCTCGATGCCGGACGGTCGCGGACTGTGTCATTTGAGTGGACGGCCGAACCCGGGGTGCATACGATCGGTGTAGAGGCGGACCAGCCGTTCAACCGAATCGATGAATCGAACGAAGAGAACAACACCCTGGTCATCACCGTGGTCGTTCCGATCGATCGGGCTGCCACGCCTTACCTCGCCGACCTCAAGGTGGTGGTGGCGCGATTCGATGACCAAAGCAGGTCCGGGTTCTTCAACGTGGAAGAAGGGATAGCCGACCAGTTGACCGAACGGCTGCTAAGGAGCGGGGTGCGCGTCCTGGAACGGAGCGCGCTCGAAGCGGTGCTTCAGGAACGCGGCCTTAATCCCGCTATCACCGAGAACCTGGTGACAGCGGGACAAATCCTCGGGACCGACCTGCTGATCGTCGGTTCGATCACCAGGGTCAGTATACAGCAAGTGGCGGTGAGCCTCGGCTTCTTCAGTGTCAGGAGCGCGTCCGTGGAGGTGGAGGTATCCGCCCGGCTGGTGAACGTGCACACCTCGGAGGTGATGAGCTCTGTCTCGGCGACAGGAACGGCAGATGGGGCGACCGGCTTCTCCGTCGATCTCGGGAAGCTCTTCTCCCTGGCAAGACCAGCAGCGGCGAACGTCTGCCTCGGCGGTCTGCGCATGGACAGATCGGACTACCGTCTCGGTGAGACAGTGCGAATCGGGTACAGAAACCCCGGCCCATTTGGTGGTTGGTACACAATTGAGATCCGCACGGGCGGGGGCGCCTTCCTTAGACAGCTCGGTTGGCAGTTCATCGCCGCCGGTGGCTGCGGAGAGTGGTTCTGGGACCAGCGCGATACGTCGAACATGCGGATGAGCCCGGGGACCTATATCGCTAAGCTGTGGGACGGGTCCTCCTACATCGCCGCTGTCAGCTTCCTGATCAGGCCCGATGGCGGACTGACTGTCTCGGTGATCGACGAAATCACGGTGGGGAGCGGCCTGTTCGGTGAGACTATCGTTGGAAAGACTATAGACAGCACGCTTGACCGGCTCCTCACCCGCCTGATCCATGGAATGAAGGACGTAGCGCCGGCCGTGGTCGGTGCACGCAGCCTAATCCCACCAACGATGCAGGTGCAAAGACCGATGGACGGCCAGATTGCAACGATCTTCCCCGATGGGCGCGTGGTGATCAATATCGGGGCAGCCGCCGGGGTAGTGAGGGGCGACTTCTTCCAGGTCTTGGAGACGGAGAACCTTGTCATCGATCCGAGCAGCGGGGAGATTCTCTCCTACGATCTTGTGGGTGTGAAAGGGGAGATCGTCATCACCGAGGTGCGCGCCCGTGTCTCCTACGGGGTTAAGACGACCGACTTCACCCCACTCATCGGGGCGATCGTACGTCTCGCAACGCCGTAATAGTTGGCAACCAGCGCATAGATCGGATAGACTTCCGACCAGAATGCTATCACGATCGCTCCTCCTCGGACTCCTGTGCATTATTCTCCCCATTGGCGACGTCCCTGCTGCAGCCGCAGCAGGGATCGACTATATAGGGCTGCGCATCGTCCTCCCGCTGGGGAACGTTCCATTCATGGTCGGGGTCGATCTAGGGATGAGGCTCCCTTTTGGCTGGGGGGTGGCATCGCTCTTCCTCACCCCTGAGGGAAAGACCCTCATCCTGGGGAGCGTGGAAGTAGCGTTCGGCGGAGAAGAGGGTCGCGGCACCAGCCTACTTCGGCTGACTGCCGGTATCTCCTACTTCGATCTTACCGCACGCTTCCCTTCTCCACTCGTTGGAGCAGGGTTCTCCTACCGCCTGCCTGTTGCGGAGGTATTCCAGGTAGGAGTCGGCGGCGAGATTCTCTTCCCTTTGGCACTGGCGCCACCGCTCCTCACTCTGGGAGGCGGATGGGTCCTGCGTGCGGGGTCACCGTGATGACGCCCTTGTTCGGTACAGATGGGGTGCGGGGAAGAGCGAATCAGGAGATCACCCCGGAGCTCTCCCTCGCCCTGGCGCGCGCCACATCCGAGCTCCTTGTCCCTGCAGGCGGGCGGGTGATCATCGGACGAGACACGCGGATAAGCGGACCGATGCTCGAAGGCGCGCTGGCCGCCGGTTTTACTACCGGTGGCGCCGATGTCCTTCTCGCCGGAGTGATCCCCACCCCGGCGATCTCCTTCCTGATAAAGGACGAACGTGCCGATCTCGGTGTGGTGGTCTCCGCATCGCATAACCAGCCAGAGGACAACGGGATTAAGTTCTTTAATCGTCAGGGAAGGAAACTCTCTCGGGAACAGGAAGAGACAATCGAGAGCACTCTCGGCAAACTAGGCCGCCGGGCCGAGTCTGTAGGGAGGATCTATCCGCTTGAAGCGGCGGCGAGCCGGTACGCCGCCTTCCTTTCCGGGACGATTGAAATCGAAGAGATCGACCTTGGGAAACGGACGATCGTTGTCGACTGTGCATACGGGGCGACCGGCGCAATCGCCCCACGCGTTCTGCGGCACTTCAATGCACGGGTGATCGAGCTTCACACCGCTCTTAACGGCGCACGGATCAACCAAGGGTGCGGTTCCACCCATCTCGAGCCACTCCACGCGGCGGTCCTGAAGCATCGCGCCGATTTAGGGATCGCCTTCGATGGCGACGGCGACCGGGTTCTGCTCGTCACCCCGACCGGGGAGACGATCGACGGCGATCGGATGATGGGGATCATCGCCATGCACATGAAGCGTAAAGGGGTGCTCAATCCGCCGATCCTTGTCACCACGATCATGAGCAACCTCGGCCTGGAGCAGGCGCTCGCCAAGGAGGAGATTCAGGTAGTGCGCACCCCGGTCGGCGACCGGAACGTAGCCCAGGCGATGCTCGCCCACCAAGCCCAGATCGGGGGGGAACAATCAGGGCATATCATCTTCTCCGATCACAGCCCGACCGGCGATGGGATCCTCACCGCGGTGAAGCTCCTAGAAATCGCGCACGAACCGGGGGCTGACCTGCACACCCTGGCAGAGGAGATCCCTCTCTACCCTCAGATCAGCGCCAACATCGCAGTGAAAGACTCCAACACGCTCCTTGCGCTCCCTTCCCTCAAGGAAGCATTCCGCAAAGCAAAGGACCGACTAGGAAATGGGGGGAGGCTCGTCATACGCCCTTCAGGGACCCAGCCCGTCATCCGGGTGATGGTCGAGGGGAAAGATGAACCTCTCTGCAACGAGATATGTGCGGAACTGGTCGCTGTGATAAAGGCGGAGACAAACAGCAATCAGTGATCGTGTTATGATTGCAACCCTTGCTTTGTGTGGCGATTTGACTGAACTGCAATAATTACAAACCTACCGTATCCCTGAGAGTGTTCTTAGCGGTGAAGGTGCTTAATGATCACTCCCCCGCAAGATCAAATACGGTGACCCCATCTCCTCCCTCCCGTGCGCGGGCGGAGGCGAACGAGGCGACGAGGGAGCAGGAGGCGAGGTAGCTCTGCACCGCGTCGCGCAGGGCACCGGTCCCTTTCCCGTGCAGGATACTCGCCTGCCTTATATCGGCAAGGAGGAGCCGATCGATGTACGATTCCACTTCCCGTAACGCCTCGGAGGTGGTCATCCCTCGCACGTTCAGCTGCAGGTCGACTCGAACGGCCATGGGGCGCGATTGGCGGTGCGAACTGAATTCTCTTTTAGGTCCCTCCTCTTTCGCTGCTGCAAGGTCCTGTTCTTTGGTCGAGACGCGGATCCCTTCTAGATCGACCGTCACCTTCCCCCGCGGCGACAGCTGCACGATCCGCCCGTCGGCGTTAAGACTGCGCACGTGCACGCGCCGGCCTATCTGGATCTCTTCCCTGGAGAGAGCGGCTTCTCCACCTGTAGCAGCCGGTTCTTCTTTCTCCCTAAGCGTCCGGCGAAGCTCGGAGATCTCGCGATGGGCGGCTTTTGCCTCCTCTATCGCAGATGCGGACTTCATCGTTGCCAGTCTTCGCTCCACTTGATGCTGGCTGCGGCGGAGGAAGGTGTTCAGTTCCTTGATCTGCGGGGAGAGGGCCTCCTCCTTTGCCCGTTCAAAGGAGCGCAGCTTCTGCTCGTAGACCTCTTTCAGCCTTGTCGCTGCGGCGAGTTCCTGCTCCGTCTTCCTCCGATGATCGACGATCGCCTGACGCTCCCGCTGTAGCTGTTCGATAATGTCCTCGGCGCGGATCTCTCCTTGGGAGAGGAAGGCGCGCGCGCGCGCGACAAGGTCCTCGGCCAGACCGAGGCTGCGGGCGATGATGAACGCGTTGCTCCTCCCGGGGAGTCCTTCGATCACCCGGAAGGTGGGGGAGAGGGTGTCGACGTCAAATTCCATCGATGCGGTCTTTACCGCGGGATGGCGCACAGCAAAGTACTTGAGCGGGGTGAGGTGCGTGGAGACGGCGACAAAGGCTTCGCTCTGCAGGAGAGCTTCGATGATTGCGAGACCGAGGCCGGCCCCTTCCTGCGGGTCGGTCCCCGCCCCGAGCTCATCGAGGAGGATCATTGTGTTAGGATCGGCATCCTCGAGGATGGAGACGATGTTCTTCATGTGGGCGGAAAAGGTGGAGAGGTTCTGCGCGATCGACTGCTCGTCCCCGATATCGCTGCGCACCTTAGCGACGAGGGGGAGTTCGGAATCCGGCAAGACCGGGATCGGGATGATCGATTGGGCCATTAACGTCAGGAGGCCGATCGTCTTCAGGGTCACGGTCTTGCCGCCGGTGTTCGGTCCGGTGATCACCACCATTCGGGTGTCGCCGCCAAGAGAGATGGAAATAGGAACGACCTTCTTGCGGTCGATAAGAGGATGGCGGGCGTTGCGCAGCGCGATCGCCGATGAGAAACGGGGGAATGAGCAGTGGTCTTCGATCGCATACGCTGCGCGGGCGAACAGGGAGTCGAGGTGGGAGAGGATTGCCCGGTTGCGCAATAAGGCCGGCCCCTTCTCCTTGAACGCCTCGGTCAGCTCGCGCAGGATCCGCAGCCGCTCCTCCTCGATCTCTCCGACCAGTGTAGCGATGGTGTTGTTCTCCGTGACGAGCGCAACCGGTTCAGCATACAGGGTCTGCCCGGTCGCCGAACGCCCGTGCACGACAAACCCCATCGTTCCGACCGCGCCGCTCTTTATCGGGACGACAAGCCGGCCTGCGCGCCGGGTGATCACCGGTTCGCTGAGAAGCTCAGGATGGCGATCGATCAACGACCGCAGCTTCTTCTCAACCCTTCCTTCGAGCGTCCTTCGTTTACGCGCAAGCGCGGCCAGTGCGGGGGAGGCGTCCTCGCGGATTGCGCCCGACTCATCTATCGTCATGCGGATCCTCTTTCCCAGAGCATCCGCCTCGAAAAGCCGGTCGGCGAACCGGCGTAAGATAGGGAGATCATCCTGCACAGCGAGCGTGGCGCGGACGAGCGCGGTCGCCTCGATCGTTTTCAGGACGAGGAGAAACTCTTCCCCATCGAGGAAGAGGCGCTCTTGCGCCTGCTCCAGCAACGGGGCGATGTCCTCCAATCCGTAGAGGGAGAACCGGCTTTGCCGATCCAGGAACGCGATCGCCTCGCCGACCTCGGCCATCCCTTCTTCGATCGCATCGCGATCATCCAGCGGGACGAGGGCGTCGACCGCCTCCTCTCCGAGGGAGGAGGAGCAGAATTGCTTCAACAGTCCCTTGACCCGATCGTACTCCAGGTTACGCAGCGTCTTGTCGTCAGCGATCGCCATCTTTTAGCGCAGATCACCATTTTTCGAGAGGAGCCTGGTCGCCGTCTCCACCATCTCCTCGATGATCGTTCCCACCGGTTCCACCGAGGTGATGAGGCCGCTAATCTGCCCGGCCATTAGAGAACCGGTATCCGCATCCCCGTCGTAGACGGCCCGGCAAAGCCCGCCCACAGCCAGCTTCTCGAACTCCTCGAACGGGCGACCTTCCTCTTCGTAGCGGGCGAACTCCTTGGTCATCCGGTTTGCAATCGTCCGCACCGGTGCACCGACCTTTCTGCCGGTGACGATCGTTGCGCGTTCGTTCGCCTTCAGGATCGCCTCTTTGTAGTTCGCATGCACCGGAGCTTCGACAGAAGCGAGGAAGCGCGTCCCTAGCTGTACTCCTTCCGCCCCGAGCGCGATAGCCGCAGCCATACCTCGCCCGTCGGCGATCCCGCCGGCGGCGACGACCGGAATCGAGACCACATCGACCACCTGCGGGATAAGGACGATTGTCGTCACCTCGCCGACGTGCCCGCCGGATTCCGTCCCCTCAGCGATGATCGCGTCGGCCCCGGCCCGTTCCATCCTTCGAGCGAGCGCGCCGGCCGGGACGACCGGGAAGACCTTGATCCCGGCCTCTTTCAGCCGGTCTATGTACTTTGTCGGGTTTCCCGCCCCAGTCGTCACCATGGGTACGCGCTCGCGGAGCACGATCTCAACCTGTTCATCGATATTGGGGTCCATAAGCAACAGGTTGACCCCGAACGGTCGGTCGGTCTTCCTTCGCACCTCGGCGATCTGAGAGACCAGTATAGCGGACGACATCCCGCCCGAGCCGATCACCCCTAACCCACCGGCGTCGGAGACCGCAGCGACGAGCGCGGCACGCGACACATGCGCCATCCCTCCTAAAAGAACGGGATAGCGAATGCCAAGCATCTGACAGATCCGGTTCACTCCTTGCCCCCTTTGTACGCCCTTATCGGGCATGCAAGATGATACCACGCCGGGTGAAGAACTGACAGGGGGACGCAAGGTCGTCGGAGCAGATCGCGGCACTGTGCTGCCGCAGGCAGATACCGGCGGGCAAATGGGCATGGACCGGTGAATCGCGGTTGCACCGGGCACTGCAAGATTGCACAATCCCCCTATTCACCGCACCCGCAGAGCAGGAGGACGCGATATGCACCCCGATAAGAAGACCGTCGTTGTCTACCTCTTACTCCTCGCGGCGATGCTCGTCTGGGGGCTCTCCTTCCTGGCGATCCAGAGCGTAGTCGGAACCGTTCCTGTATTCACCCTCCTCTTCCTCCGCTTCGGCATAGCAACGATCATCCTCGGGCTCTTTGCCGGCGTTAAACGGGAGCTGTTCCTTCCGCGGCGTGATCTCCTAATCCTGGCCGGGCTGACGCTCTTAAGCCCGATCGGTTACTTCCTCTTCGAGACGTTCGGGGTCATCCATACCCAGCCGGGGCGTGTTGCAACGATCATCGCCACGATCCCCACGGTCGTCTACCTGATCGCGCTCTTCTTCCGCCGTGAGAAGGCGGCCTGGCAAAAAGGGGTGGGGATCGCTGTTGCCTATCTCGGGATCTTTATCATCATCGGTGCGGGCCGCGATGAGGTCGGGGCGAGCCTGCTGGGAGATCTCCTCGTCATCGGCGCGGTCCTCTGTGCGGCAGTGCGGACCGTCCTTGTCAAGGACGTATTGAAGAGGGTCACCCCACTGCAGCTTACATTCTACCAGTTCTTCTTCTCCCTCTTCCTGTTCGGACCGCTCGCCGCGACCGACGGTCTGTGTTGGACCTTGCAGATCACCCCGATGGTCGTCGCGGAGGTCCTGTTTTTAGGTATTCTCTGCTCGGCCGGCGCCTTCCTCGCCCTGCACTACGCCCTGGCGCACCTGTCGGTCACCCAGGTTGCAGTCTCAGCGAACTTCATTCCGATCATAACCCTCTTCGCTGAGATCCTGCTGCTGGGGACGATCCTCACCCCGGCCAGGGGGATAGGGACGGCGGCGGTCGTCATCGGGGTGATGCTCGCGCAGCTGAGCGGGCGGCCCACGAGGGCGGCCGTGATCGGGATCGAGGAGGGATGAGGGTGCTCGGACTCCCTGCTCGCGCTTGCGCGCTTATTGCGAAGACCCGTCTTCACCCCGACCGTTCACGCACTGTGATCCGTCTCGCCTATCCGGTGGTGTTGGGGATGATCTCGATCACCCTGCTCAACGTAGTCGACACCGCGATGCTCGGCCGCCTCGGCGCAGACCCCCTTGCTGCGGCAGGGATCTCCGCGGTCGGTTACTTCGCCATCGTCTTCTCCCTCGCTGGAATCGGGATCGGCGTACAAACCCTCACCGCTCGTCGCTACGGCGAAAAGAAGTATCGACAGTGCGGCGAGGTCTTGAACGCCGGCCTGTTATTAGCCCTGATCGCTGGTATTCCGTTCGTCGCTGCAAGCGGGTGGATTGCAAACGCTATCGCTCCGCTTCTCTCTCACGACCCACTGGTGACCGAACTCGGCGCTGTTTTCCTCTTCTATCGCTTCCTCGGCGCGCCCTTCCTCCTGTTCAACATGGTCTACCGCGGATTCTTCGGCGGGGTCGGCAAGACCGGACAGTTAATGATCTCGGCGATCCTTGTTACCGTCATTAATATCCTTCTCAACTACCTGCTGATCTTCGGGCATGGTGGGTTCCCAAAAATGGGGATCGCCGGGGCCGCGATCGCCTCCACAATCGCCACCGGAATCGGAACGGTCTATTTTCTGCTCGTCAGCCTCTCGCGATCGTACCGGGTGCAGTTTCGCCCTTACCGCAGTCTCACACGCTCCTTCTTCTGGTTCTCCCCTATCGTTCGCCTTTCCCTTCCGGTGATCGGGCAACGGATGATCGGTAACGGAAGTTTCTTCGCGTTCTTCTCCATCGTCGCCCGGATCGGCACCCTCGAACTTGCTGCGAGCAGTATTATTCGCTCGGTGATCGGCCTCTCCATCATGCCGGCGATCGGAATCGGGGTCGCAGCAGCGGCCCTGGTCGGACAGAACATGGGAGCGAAGAGTGCGGAGCAAGCAGAGGGCTTAGCCTGGGAGGGGGCAAAACTTGCCGTCTACCTGATGGCCGCGGTGGGATTGCTCCTCATCGTCTTTCCAAGAGCGATCTTCTCAATCTACACAGCCGATCCAGCCGTGATCGCCCTGGGGAGGATACCCCTCATCCTCCTCGGAATGACCCAGGCATTCGGTGGCGTCGCCCTCGTCATCGGGCAGGCGCTACAAGGGGCAGGGAACACCCGCTACGTCATGCTCGTCGAGCTCTTTGTCTGCTCCCTCCTCTATCTTCCCCTCGCCTACCTACTCGGGCTGCACCTCCAATTGGGGATTATTGGGGCCTGGACCGGAGAGTTCGTCTACTGGTTGGCAATCGCCCTTCTTGTCGGTTGGAAGTTCAAGCGAGGGACCTGGAAGAAGATCCGTGTTTGATCTTCAACGACCAGCAGAGTCTTCATATTCAGCCTCCTTTATGACATTAGATTGACTTGGTTGGCGTGCCGGTCTTCCTTGCGGGCCTTTCGTACGGGAGACTCCTGTAGAGCCTCTGCCGCAGCTTTGTTCAACCGGCCTTGAGGGCGTCAGAGCCAACCAGCGTATCCCCCTGAGACCTTCTGCCCTCTTAGCGGCGCCGTCCCCCTCATCTCAGGGCGTGTTCTTGCTCTGATCATGGAAGACATATACGATAGGAGCAGGGAATAGATAAGAATGTGCTGGTTCTCTTAAGGTGATCATGAGAGACATCACGGAAATCAACCGATTAATCGTCGCCGCCGAAGAAGAACTGGCCCGTCTCGATGCCGGAAGGGAAGCACTTATCGTGCGGATCAGCGAGCTGCACCGGCAAGCGACGCTGATCGGCCGGACCTCTTCTGAGCCTGCACACGGTGATAATCAAGAACCGGTAACGATCCGGTCCTCCCAAGCTGAAAAGATCACCCTTTTCCGCACACTCTTTCGAGGGAGGGACGATGTCTATCCGAGAAGATTTGAAAGCGCAAAAACGGGCAAGAAGGGCTATCAGCCAGCCTGTCGCAATGAATGGGTTAAAGGTCTATGCAGAAAGCCCCGTGTGAAATGCAGCGCTTGTGAAAATCGTGTATTCCTCCCTGTCAGTGACGAGGTGATCCGGAACCACCTTCTGGGAAGAGACCCTCGTGACCGGTCCAACCGCGAGTTCACGATCGGTGTTTACCCTCTCTTACCTGGTGATAGCTGCTGGTTTCTCGCTGTGGACTTCGACAAAACGACCTGGACGGAAGATGCCGCGGCATTTCTCGAAACGTGCAGGCTCTACAGCGTACCGGCTGCGCTTGAGCGGTCTCGCTCGGGCAACGGTGGGCACGTCTGGATCTTCTTCTCCGAGCAGGTTCCCGCGCTGCTGGCGCGAAATCTGGGCTCGTTTATCCTCACAGAGACCATGGAGCGCCGTCCTGAGATCGGTCTTTCCTCCTACGACCGTTTCTTCCCGGCACAGGATACGCTACCGAAAGCCCGTTTCGGAAATCTCATCGCGCTTCCCCTCCAGAAGAGGCCACGCGAACAAGGAAACACGCTCTTTCTGGATGAAACCTGTGTGCCGTACCCCGATCAGTGGGCGTTTCTGTCATCTCTCCACCGCATAAGCAAACCCGAGGTTGAGATCATTGTCGCTGAGGCGACGCGCCGGAAACGCGTAATTGGCATAAGAACGGTCATCGCCGATGAATATGACCCGCAGCCGTGGCTGGCGCCGCCTTCACGGCGCCGGAAGGATCCCCCGATTGCCGGTCCCCTGCCCGAGCAGATCAGACTGATTCTCAGCAACCAGATCTATATCGCAAAGGAGGAACTCCCACCCGCCTTGCAGAACCGCCTACTCCGACTGGCCGCCTTTCAGAATCCGGAGTTCTATAAGGCGCAAGCGACACGTCTTTCAACGTTCAACAAGCCTCGCATCATCAGTTGCTGCGAGGATTTCACAGACCATATCGGGATGCCGCGCGGTTGTCTAGATGCGGTCGTTGAGCTGCTGCGATCGCTGAAGATCGAAGCGAAGATCATCGATCAACGAGTCCCTGGTCTCCCATTAGACCTGCATTTTCATGGTCATCTCCGGGCGGAGCAGCAGCAGGCGGTCGCCGCCATGCTGAGATTCGACACCGGGGTGCTCGCCGCCCCGACAGCGTTCGGCAAGACGGTCGTTGCCGCTCACCTGATAGCGCAACGCAACGTCAATACGCTTATCCTGGTTCATCGCAGACAGCTGCTCGACCAATGGATCGCCCGGTTGAGTAGCTTCCTCAACCTCGATCCACGCGAGATCGGCCGGATCGGAGGGGGAAAACGCGAGCCGTCCGGAATGCTCGATGTGGCGATCATTCAGAGCCTCAGAAAGAAAGGGGGCGTCGATAGCATCGTCGATGACGCCGTTGCCGACTACGGATATCTGGTCATCGACGAGTGTCACCATATTCCCGCAAGGAGCTTTGAGATAGTCGCCCGGCAGTGCAAGGCGAAGTATGTAAGCGGTCTATCCGCCACCGTAACGCGAAAAGACGGCCACCAACCGATCATATTTATGCAATGTGGACCGATCAGGTATCATTTTGATGAGCGCACGCACGCGGCGACGCGGCCCTTCCGCCGTCGAGTGATCGTGCGTAAGACCGGGTTCACACTGCCCAGCACACTTGCAGACGATGACCCCCCGGCCATTCACCGAATCTGCGCAGCATTGATCCGCGACGAGGACCGCAACAAGATGATCGTCGAGGATGTGCTAGCCGCTGTCCAGGCAAAGCGCTCTCCGGTCGTGCTAACTGAGCGCACCGCTCACCTTGCGCTCCTGGCCGAACCCCTCTCCTCCTTGATCCGCAATGTAATCGTATTACAGGGAGGGATGAGTCAACGGCAGAGGCGTCTTCAGGCAGAAAAGGTGGCGGGGATCGCCGATGATGAGGAACGTATCATCATCGCCACCGGGCGGTATCTGGGGGAAGGGTTCGACGATGCCCGGCTGGACACCCTGTTTCTCACCTTCCCGCTATCATGGCGCGGGAGACTGGCGCAGTATGCCGGCCGCCTCCATCGCTTACACGACATGAAAAAGGAAGTAATTGTATACGACTATGCAGACCTCGAGGTTCCGATGCTGGCCAGGATGTACGACCGCCGCCGCGGTTATAGATCTATCGGGTATGAGATCGCTGAGGCAGAGCATAAGCCTGGCTTTTAATATTTGGCAGGTTCGTTCCACCTTCTTTACGAGTACGTATTCATCATAGATCCTGTTATGTAACCATTCCCTCAGCTCGTCTTCAATCCTCCACAGTTTCAAGTATTTTACTGCAGAGGGCGCAAAGATCACGGAGATCAAGCATTCACGTTCCAATTCCACTCTCTGCGTGCTCCGCGTTCTTGGGGGGTGTAGTAAATCCTTCTCCGGCTACTGCACCCCCCGAGACGGTGAAAGCTTCTGTTGGACTTCCGGTCTTGCCATACTTCCTGAAATCGACGACGCGATCATCTTGACCAGCTCTACATGGAAGGCGCAGTATCTGGGACTCAGTGAGCCGGTGACCACCGATGAGCACCAAGAATCACTTGCGTATATCAAGACAGGCTGCTGTCGCTTGGGCGGCAAAAAGGATCGGCGAATGAACGCCGGTCTGCCGCGGCGGACATAACGCAGACAAGATTGCCGGCTGACGGTCGAGTAGTGTAAGCAGCGACCGTGATTCGGACCACTGCGTACTCGCAGGTTGCAGAGGAGTCCTTCCATGTCAAACAGGAGCCCCCCCTGAAGAAGGTCGACGCCTGTCCTCTTATCCGGTAGACTTGATCTATGAAGCGAAAAGGATTTGACGTTGCAGTGATCGGGGGCGGGCCGGCAGGGATGGTCGCGGCCTACCACGCGGCGCGCGCTGGGTGCCGCGTCATCCTCCTCGATCGGAACAGACGGCCCGGCGAGAAAATCCTCCTGTCAGGCGGGGGACGGTGCAACATCCTCCCGCGAGAGACGGTCGATCCCAGCTCCTATACAACCGACTCCTCCCCGCATACCATGAGGAAGATCCTCTCTTCCTGGCCCCTTCCTGAGGTACGATCCTTCCTCGAAGGGCCGGTCGGCCTGCGGTTGATCGAACAGCGCAGGACCGGGAAGGTCTACCCTCTCTTCGGTGGGGGGGAAGAGGTGCGAGATCGCCTCCTCGCCGCGGTCAGGCGGAGCACGGTGGTGGTGCGTACGGGAAAGAGAGTGATCGAGATCTCCCCGTCCGAACGGCGGCGGGTTGTCCTTGAGGAGGGGGAAGCGATCGTTGCCGATCGCGTCGTCCTGTCGACCGGAGGGGTCTCTTACCCGCGAACAGGGAGCGATGGCGCCGGTCACGAAATTGCACGCGCGCTTGGACATCATCTTGTCGAACCGTACCCTGCCCTTGTGGCATTGCGCGGGGGGAATGCAGCGCATCACGATCTGGCCGGTCTGTCCATTTATGCACGATTGACTGCGGGATCTGGAAAAACACGTGTGCAGGCGCAGGGCGACTTCCTCTTCACTCACCGTGGTTACAGCGGGCCGGTCGTCCTCAACATCGCGCACGTAGCGGCCCGGGCTGCGCTCGCCGATGAGCACGTGCCGATCACCGTCGCCTGGGGGCGTATGAACGAACAGGATTGGGAAGAGGCCCTTGTCCCCAGCGGGAAAACAGTCCGTGGGACGCTGAAAGAGGTCCTCCCCGATCGGTTGATCGATCTTCTATTGGCCGAACTCAATCTCTCCACAGCAAAGCTAGCCACCCTTCGGCGTGATGATCGGAAGCGCTTGCTCTCTGCTCTTCTCTCTTATCCGCTCCCGTGGCGCCGAAGCGGAGGATGGAACGAAGCAGAGGTGACCGGCGGCGGGGTCAGCTTAGGGGATATTGATCCGAGAAGCCTTGAAAGTCGGGTAGTCCCCGGCCTGTACCTTTGCGGGGAGATCCTTGACGCATTCGGCCCGATCGGTGGGACGAATTTTCTGTGGGCATTCGTCACCGGAAAACTCGCCGGGGAAGGGGCGGCACAACAGTAGAGGCGCCGAAAAGACCGGCCTTCTTCCGGTTGGACGACCTGCTCTTTACCATAGAAGCAGGTAGTAACCCTTGCTCCGCAAACCTTGCGGCGGAAGAAGCGCCTGAACGTGGCCAGCCTTATCATCGATGGAGTAGGGGGTTACGGGAGCTGCCCCTACTATGAGTTGCAGCTTCTTCCCTTAACATGGATACGGGATTTTCGAGAAATCGAGTGCTAGAACGGTAACGGACCGTCCTTTTTGGGGCACGCCGTATTAACTATGTCTGTCAGGAGCTGT
>JAJOKK010000135.1 GCA_021129875.1 Candidatus Bipolaricaulota bacterium | reverse complement strand
CATCGATCGGCGGGAGCGGCTCGCCGAAGATCTCCAGTGTCTTGTTCTTCGGCGTGGCTGTGAACGCGAAGTAACTTGCATTGGTGAGCATCTTGCGCCCTTCCATGATCCGGTTGATCTTGTCCTCGGATGTTTCAGGTTCATCTTCAGATGCTGCTCCAGAAAGCGCCATGCTCATCTTTGCCGATGTTCGCCCACCCTGACTGGAGTGAGCCTCATCAATGATGATGGCGAAGCTTCGGTTGGCTTGATCGGTTGCGATCTCGCTGTAGACGAACGGAAACTTCTGAATGGTGGTAATGATGATCTTCTTCCCGCTTTCGATGAACCTGCGCAAATCTCCCGACCGCTCAGCATGCCCGACTGTTGCGCTCACCTGGGCATATTGCTTCACCGTATCACGAATCTGCCTATCGAGCACACGGCGATCGGTCACCACGATGATCGAGTCGAATATGTCGCACCCGTCCCTTCTCAAGCCGATCAACTGATGTGCCAGCCAGGCAATCGAGTAAGACTTACCGCTCCCCGCCGAATGTTGAATCAGGTAGCGCTTGCCCGCGCCATGCTCAGCAGTATCGGCCAACAGCTTGCGGACGACATCGAGCTGGTGATAGCGAGGGAAGACCTGCTCGCGCCGCTTCTTGCCCGTCTTATCGTCGCGCTTCTCCACGATCTGAGCATAGCTCTCCAGGATGTTGGTCAGGCTTCGTGGCGCAAGGATTTCCTTCCACAGGTAGTCGGTCTTCAATCCGTTCGGATTCGGTGGATTGCCCGCCCCGTCCTTATAGCCCTTGTTGAGGGGGAGGAACCACGAAGCTTTTCCCTTCAGATGAGTACACATGCGAATTTCGGCGTCATCTACAGCCAAGTGCACGGGGATTACGTTCGCGATTGTACTGCTGAATTGCGTCATCGACCGTCTGTTTGGTGAATGAGTTCTTCAGCTCGAAGGTTGCGAATGGCAGGCCGTTGATGAACAGACACAGGTCGAGAGCCAGCTGTGTCTCATCGCGACTGTAGCGAAGCTGGCGGGTGACCGAGAATCGGTTGGCAGCATATCGCGCGACCGCTGCCGGATTGTCGCGCGACGGCGTTCCGTAGAACAGGTCGACGGAGTGAGGGCCATGCTTGATCCCATTGCGCAGCACGTCGATCACGCCGCGTTTGGTGATCTCACCCTGAAGGCGGGCGAGGAAATTCCGTCGCGTGGGGCCATCATTCTCAAGATCGACCGCCGCAAGCATATCAGGCTGAGTAGCCGCCAGAAATTCGCCAAGATGATAGAGATCGACAGCATACTCCCGATCATAGTCCTGAGGAAACCCGAGTAGATATCCCAATCCCCCGTAGCGTTCAGGTGGATAGGCCGTGTGCCCGTCATCGCCGAGCCCGGAACCAAGCGGCAGACCGGTCAGCGTGGAGATGATCAGGTTCTCGAAACCTTTCTCGGTTGTGTCTGTAGTCATTCGCATTCCTCGTATCTAGTGCCCGAACAATGTCCGGATAATGTCCAGATACATCTTATGCCAGGAAGAGCTTTTAGCCCGCTCCAATATGGTCTTTCCACTATCAGACGCCTCTGACCACTTGGGTCATCCTCATGTACGGTCTTGTCCGGATATGTCCGGATGTCCAGATTCCGATTGTTCCTACGTCCGGATATAGGTGGTGGACCGGCCAGAATCCGCGCGCTCAAAATACCCAAGCTCATCTAATTCGCCCAGAGAACGCCAGAGCCTGCTCTTTGAGCAGTCAGAATCGTGCTCCCAGCGCCCTTAGCATTTGATATACATTGAGCCACTCCACGCCAAAATGCCTGCAAATGTTGGGTATTTTAGGCTTCTTGGAATACTCATTAACCAAGTTTTCATGAGTAACGACAAGAGCGTTCTCTGCCTTTGCATGAGCTATCACCCACGCATCAGCGCCGGCAAGGAATTCCTGCGCCTGGTGCTCAGCGTACCGTGCCTGTACGTAGGCAGCGATTTGATTGAAAAACCGTTGAACATCTGCAGAAGGCTCGCGAAATAGTCCGGTGCCTTTACGCTCCTTTACCCAGTCGGCTAGCTCATCATTCCCCTCTGCCAACTCTGCATAAACGGTTATGGAACTACAAACTACACCAGCTTCAGCTTGTTTGTCCAACAACCTCCAAAATGAAGGAACGATATCCATACTATATGGTCCATTTTTGGCTTGGATGAATACATTGGCATCCAGATGGTAACGGCACATTATCGACTACCGCTTTCGATTCGCTCTCTTAACCCCTCTAGTGTCTTAACCTTAATACCAAGGAGGTTGGCTGCTTCTCGATATAACAACCGCCCTTCGAAGGTTGCAGAGATAACAGTCTGCGTGAGGCGTTTGCTGCTGCGTGTCCAGTAGGTAGCGTATGGATCACCTCCGCTGCTCTCTTTGATTGGCTGTCTCTTCCTTAGTTCTCGTCTGTATTGTTCGAAAAAACTGTCCCGATCAATCCGCTCCAACTCCAGCGCACGCCGCAAAACAACCACCGAACTCACCTTGTAATACCGGACTAGCCTTGCGACGTTCTGTTCTATATTTTCCTGGTCACTCCACTCCAGCATGAAATCTTCCTGTGGTGTCAGGACTTCTGCAGCAACCAGATTACAGAACTGCTCAATTTGATGATCCTCTTCCGTCGAACCATGCGCTAGGTCAGGGCTGGAAATGGCACTTTCATCGATCCACAGGTGAACCAATTCGTGGGCTACAGTAAAAATCTGCGCTGCCTTAGCATCTCTGCTGTTAATGAACACCACAGGCGCCAGGTGATCACTAAGCGCGAACCCCCGAAACTCTTCAACAGAGAGTGGCCGGTGATTATTGTTCTTCACTACGCTGTTTCGCATTACCAGGATCCCTGCATGCTCTATTCTCTCTATAAGTAGATTTAGAAAACCTTGCCAGTTCCGGGCCTTACACCGTAGAGCATCATTGATTTCGAGGGTGTCGCATATGTCTTTAGCAACATCTGCTACTGGATCACTAGTGGAATAACGGCCGACAAAAGGTAGAGGCTCAGCTCCTTCCTGTTGGAGATATTCGCGGTACCAGTCCTGTTTCCGCAACACATCATTTAACACATCAAGGAGATTAACGCTCAGTTGAACATGTCGCTCATCGCGAATGGTCCTAAGATCTGGTATTACAGGAGTCTCATCCGGTGGTTCGGATAAGAATAAGTACCCAAATGGAATGCGTAGAGTCCGGGCAAGCGCCTGTGCCTGTCGAAAGGTTGGATACGCCTTGCCCAACTCCCACAATGCAAGTTTCTCCGGCTTGACCGGGAGCTTTTTTGCCACATACTCCGGCGGCCAGTGTAGGCGCTCGCGTGCCCAGCGCAGCATAGCTGGATGGATCAAAGCTTGCGTCATGGCGCTCTAACCTCCCTTTGGTGCGGTGTCAGCATTCTCTTCCACTACATTATACCCACACACGTCGAGCTTGCCGGTGACCACGGCGACGATCAGATTCTCGAAACTGTTCTCGGTAGTGTCAGTTGTCATTTTCGATCGCTCCATTGCCACCATTATCTGTACTCGCCGCTGTGGGTTGCGCTTCGTCGAGCAAGCCGGCTTGAGGAACAACATACCTCACCGGCTGGGTTCGTTTTTCAAGCAGACCTTCCTCAGTAAGACGATTGAGCCAAAGACCGGCTTGATGTTGGGTGACGCCCAATCGGGAAGCAACATCAGCTATGCTATGGGAGCGATCCAGCATCCCTACGACCAGCATTCGTACCTTCTCATACAACTCAGTAGCTGGATCAGAACTGCCGTCAGCAATAGATGATGATTCCGCAGGTATCTGTGGTACATCGCTATTCTTCTCGGACCTGTTGGCCTGCCTCCTCGTATTGAAGGGTAGAGCAGTCTGCACCGATGGTTCAGGGAGGTGAGGCGCCTCTACGGAGAGGGCCTCATTGAACCCGCCGGCATCTCCGGGGTTTGGCCATGGCAAGGCGCCCAATTTGGACAGAGCGGCGAGGCCCTTATTCGTATCATCTGTGGATCGGACATAAACAGGCACGTGATGAAATTTAGTCAGCTGTTCCTTTGCTCCCGCCCAAGTCCCTCCTTTGTTGAAATCAGCGTTCACCACCAGCGCGGCATCAGCCAAGGCATAGATCAGTTTGTTGCGCTGCATCGCATGCCCTACGTTGAACCCAGCATTGGGGTCGTAGGGAGAGATCAACAACAGGCGATCTTTCAGCAGCAGATTACGGTGTTCGCGATTGGTGACCGCTTTTTCGAGACCGTTCGCCAGCACGCCTATAACCCTCCCCCCGGCCTCCCATGCGCCACGCATAGCGGCTTGATCAACGCCGCGGGCGCCACCGGAGATCAGCGTTCGTTCTGCATCCGCTGCGAGACGGCCGATGTCCCGAGTGAATTCGAGCAGCGTTTCGCTCGCATTACGTGAACCGACTACCGCCAGTCCGCCGGTATTGAGGATTTTTCTATCTCCACAGCCATAGAGAACGGCGGGAGAGTCCTCCTTCAAGCGTGCCTTCAATTGCTGCGGATACGCATCATCGGCACGACTCACCACCCAGATTGCGCGCGCCTGCCAGTGTTCGACAGCCTGGCTCAGGAGAAAACCTCTCGCCAGCAGGCGCTTGAGCCGATTCTTGTCGATCACTGCATGACAGTCTTCCAAAAGCCGGTCTGCGTCAGGTGTTAGCAGATCGGCAGGTTTCCCTCCGATATCTCGAAGATGGCGGGCAAACTTCTTGTACTCCCCAGGTGTGAGAAGATCAGCCGATCGGGTGCTGCGCCCGTAGATCAACGGGGCTGTTAACAACAGAATGGCTTTCGTGTCAAGGGAAAGGACCTCACTCACTAGCTACCTCCCGTCTTAGCAAGAGCCAACGGCCATACCTTGTCGCTCCCGCGTGAGCGAAGCAACCAGGCGGCAACCGTCAGCGTCCAGCGGGAGCCTACCATATCGTCCACAAGCAGAACAGGCCCGCTCGGCAGGTCCCCGTCAATCACTCCCAACGAGCCGTCGATGTTGCGTGCTTGCTGCGTACTGTTGGCCATGGCCTTCTGTTCAGGGCGATCATCAGTCTTGATGAGCACGGCATGGAATGGGAGTCCGAGGGCATCGGCAAGTCGGCGGGCAAGGCTGGGAACAAGGTCGGGATGGCGGAGCGAGGGGATGCAAGTAACCCAGGTTGGAGCAGGTTCCGGATTCCATCGGTTGAACAAATCCACGCAAGCCGTTACCAGGTTATCGGGGAAACGCCCGTCATGATACTTCCCTGTTCGCACCAAGGCCCCCAAGCCGGCATCACCCCAAATGCAGACTGCCTTGCCGGGATGAGCCCGGAGATCCTCTCCAATTCGCCCGGCCACCGCGTAATGCGGCAAGCCTCCGGCCGGCCATTGCTTTCTCGGCTCGATCGGAAGACTCGTGCGGAGCAGAAACGCGATCGCTTCCTGGACAATCTCCGGGTCCGGTGTTGTGGACAACGGCGACAGAACCGGCTCGCAAACTGCTTCAGGTTCTCCATCGAGCGCTCGGATCAGAAACTCCATGTGTCCACCTGTAAGTTTCACATACTCTTGCATCTGGCGCTGTTCGGCACGCCGCAAATCAGTGAGGCGTTCGACTCGTTCCCAGAAGCGCTCACTCAGGGTTTTTGCAGTCAGCTGCCACTTCGTGCCTTGCTTGGCGATTGGCGCGGGCGACTCGAGTGAAAGCAGGTCGATAGTCTTCTGGATGCGCCCCTTGCCCGCGTTTACCTTGCCGAGCAGTTGAGGGGTGGAGAGGCCTTCCGGGCTCGCTTCCAGAGCTTCGATGACTGATCCTACTTCGTCGCGGGTTGGGAATGCGCTCTCGATGAAGTAGTCCGTAATGTTCGTCTCTTCCTCCCCACTCATCAGCACACCGTACGCCGCATCGAGCGCCCGGCCTGCCCGGCCCACCTGCTGGTAGTAGGCGACGACGGACCCCGGTGTCTGGTAGTGGATTACGAACGCCAGGTCGGGCTTGTCGAAACCCATACCCAGCGCAGTTGTCGCCACCAATGCCTTGACGCGATTGTCGAGGAGCGCCTGCTCCAGCTCGGGCCGAAGGTCTCCTGTCCTTCCTGTATACGCTTCAACGTTCATATCACGCGACTTCAGCCACGCGGCCACCTGCTCAGCGTCGCGCACCGTCAGCGTATAGATAATGCCGTTGCCGGGCAGTTCAGATATGTGTTCCGCGAGCCAGGCAAGACGTTCCGCTTGAGTCGGCAGGCGAACGGACTGAAGCGCAAGCGAAGGCCGGTATAGATCGCCGCGCGAAATCTGCAGGTTCGGTCCCAGCACCGTTGCCAGGTCGTCCATAACCCGGTTGTTGGCCGTTGCCGTTGTGGCAAGCAATCGTAGATTCGGCGGCAACGTCCTAACGATGCGCTCGATCAGCCGATAGTGTGGGCGGAAATCGTGTCCCCAATCGGAGATGCAATGCGCTTCGTCGATGACGAGCAGCGCGATACGCTCGGCGATACACGCCAGCACTTTAGCGCGAAAACGCTCATTCGCCAGCCTTTCGGGGGAGATCAGAAGGATGTCTACTTCGTCACGGCCGATTGCACCCTCGATCTTCTCCCACTCGGCATCGTTATCGGAATTGATGGTAGCTGCACGCACTCCCATCCTGTCCGCAGCAGCAATCTGGTTGCGCATCAGCGCGAGCAAAGGCGAGATCAGCAGCGCCGGACCATGGCCGGATTCACGCAGCAGTTTGGTGGCGATGAAATAGACAAAACTCTTGCCCCAGCCTGTCTTCTGCACCAATAGTAGCCGCCCGCGCCCTTCGACAGCATGGCGGATGGCCTCGTTCTGTCCGTCATGAAACGCGGCATGTGGCAAACCAGTGCCGATCTGGAGCAGTTTTAGAGCGCGTCCACTATCGTAGTTCATGGTTGAACCTCCTTAGGGCAGGCCGGTCAGCGTGGCGACGATCAGATTCTCGAAATCTTTCTCGGTTGTGTCTGTGTACATCCGGTTCGTTTCCTCCTGTCCAGCCTGGAAAACACTTCAATCAAGCGCCTGTCAAGTACGGTCTAACTACGGTACCGCGCCGCACTACGGGCTTCCTCGAGCAGCCCCGTGCCTCACAAGCCTGCTGTATCAAGTACCCATCAAGTACCGCCCCTCACGCCCGAAATGTCTGACGCGCCGCCCACCATGGCACGTACTTCATGAGCTTCGGGGCAGCTACAGGGTCATAGGGAACGATAGCCTGCATGTCTACCGCCTCGCGGATGAGTCGAGACACTGTCGAGCGGTTGTGCTCCGCAATTCCAAACCGCTTTCGGAGGGACGAATTTGTCAGGAAATCCCGCATCACATACTTCAGACACGCGTGTAGGTAGCACGCACGCACGCGGTCCTCCTTGTCCATTTCCGACAATGACTTGTGGGCAAACAAGACAGCCCTTGTAAATCCCTTTGGCGCCTCAAAGATCGGAGCTGGGAGTTGAAAAAGCTCGACCTGGAAGACAACCTTGTCGATTCCGCTACCGCGCTCCTCACAAATACGAAGGCGCCGCATCAGTGAGGCAAACGCATCGTTTCGCGACTTCGGAGGCGTATCGACAAATCGCTCTGTGCTCACCAGTGGCTCGCCCGGATTCGTAATTTCGATTCGGTCGACAAAGATCTCCACCATCGGCCCAGCGCCACTAACGAAGAAATCCTAGTGGATAAGGGCATTGGCAACCAGCTCGCGTACTGCCAACTCGGGTAACATCGGCACCGTCTCTCGCAAAGCCTGCCCGATGACTTCGTTGGAAGGTAACAAGTCGTTGATGTAGCCAACCAACCCCGCAAAACCGCTTGCGTAACCCTTGCCATCCTCCTGTTCCTTCACTGCCTCTGTGCGCCCCGCGTCTCGGTATTGTATAACCCGCATGGCCTTGCGTCTGAGATGCGGGAAGTCGCTCAGCCTTTTTGCAAACAGGATTGCCCCGAGGTTCTTGATATTCCAGCCGCCAGCATCGCATGCATCGATCAGCTGATCAGTTCTGAGAGCTTCAAGGATTCCGTTTTGATTGGCTGGAAGCGGCTGCTCCATTAGTTCAAAGTAGGCTGGATAGTCGAGGAGCTTGAGGATCTCATCTGCTGTCACACGCTCTGCGGCAATGAGGTCCTCGAACGGCGTGCAGTCCAGAATGCGCCATAGATCACGCTCTCGCTCGGGTGCGTCCTTGAGCAGCTTCTTCACTTGTCCGACGCGGATGAATGCTTGATTCTGGAATCGCACAGGGTGCCGGAAGGCTCGGCCGATCTTAAGAAGCGCTACCGGCTTTTCTTCAATCGCAAGTTCAGAAAAGCGGAAATGAATTTTCGGGTTGAGCAGGCGCAGCAGCCATGTCTCCAGGGGCTCGTTGCCCTTCTTAGCCGCTGCCGGCGAGAATGTCGTACCGACGATGTGGTGCGTCTCGTTTTCGACGCCCCAGAGCAGGTATCCAAAAGCCTTACCGTTCAGAGCCGCTGCATTGGCCAGCGCCGAAATATACTCGCCGATCTCGCGCGGGTTACTGTTGTTCCCCTTGAACTCCACCCACTCCGTCTCACGTGGCAGCGCGCACAACTCGCGCACCAGGTCCACGAGGTAGGCAGGATTGCAGTCAGTGGTCACGATTGAACCTCCTTGGGGCTCGCCTCAAGGTCGCCCTCTAGAGAGGCCAAGGACAATTTGGCTGTCCACCTCTCGATTGTGTTCGTCATCGATCTCCTCTATCTTATGCTGCGCCGAACTCGCTGGAGGGCTCATTTTTCGCGGATCTTTTGATACGTCGCTTTGATAATTGCATCATCGCGCTCTAACTTATCAAAGCGACGTACTCTCACCAAACTCATCGTCCTAACTTTCGTCCTTTGCTTCTCGGGTCAACGCCAGTCGGTATTCGGATTCCAGCCCAAGCCAGATATTGGCGGGCACACTGGTAGTCTTCTCCAGTCGTGCGGCTACGGCTTGAGTGAGTGGCATGTTCCCGGCCAGAAGCGCAGCCATTTCTACAGCCGAAAGACCCAACTTCGCGGCCAGTTCCGTCTTGTCCACGCCAATTTCGCTGATGACCTCCTCCAAGTATTCTCCTGGGGGCACGGCAAGATCGGAATGGCATATGTCACTATTCTTCGACATCAGCTTCGCGGAAGCTCCGGGCTCCGTTTTATTGCTGATCATCATTGTGTTCCTTATGGCTGTGTTCGGCGTCCTCGCCGGGCAGCTCAGTTTCTACTACCTCATCGAGTGCGGAATCCTGTACCGAGTCTTCGGTCTCCTCAGGAAGCGATGCAGCGGCTTCACGGACGTCGAGCTTGCCGGTGACCACGTCGGCAATCAGGCGAGTGCGGTATTCGCGGAGAAGGGAGATTTCTCGGCGGGCGTGGGCGATGGTGGTATCGATGCCGGCGGTCGCTTTGTCGAGATACTCGACGATGGCGGTTTGTTCGGGGAGGGGTGGGTACAGCCCTATGCGCTGATAGGCATCACCCCGATCTAAGCCAGGCACTGCGGAGTCTTTGGAAACCTGATCTAATTGCAGCCAACCGAGGAAGTAGTAGAGCCAACGAATTTCAGCATTCGTATTTCGAGCATCGACAAAAAACGTGGTATCAATTGCAAACACCGGATCAGGCGAATAGTTAACCTTCCCAAAGGAACCCTTGCGTCCAATTATCAGAGATGGTCCAGTAGCATTTGAGGAAGAATGGAACCCAACACGTCCGTTTGACCCATAGACCGGAATATCGCCTTCCGCGCGAACTCCGGAAGGCAGTGAATCCCCGTATGCCAATCTACAGATGTGCTTCAGCCTCCGCACATCCCAATGCTCCGGCACCTCCCCCAGCCACTCGACGCCGGAGGGTTTGAGGGGGACGTCGGGGTCGAGGCCGCGGGTGACGGCGCGGTGGATGATGGCCTGCTTCTGCTCCTCCAGCAGCCCGATCAGCTTCTGCTTCGCCCGGATGTAGCGCCGGATGCGCCGGTCCACATAATCCAGAAAGCTGACGATGGCCGATTGTTCGGGGAGGGGTGGGATGACGAACGGTATCTCTCGCATTCGAGCTTGGGACAAGTCCCACTGACCGATACGGACGCCATCAGAAGCTTGTGTGAAAAAAGGTACGTATACCTTAGATCGAATGGCTGTATGAAGAAACTCTCCGCTGACACTCTTCAAGTTGAATACGCAGTAAGCGGGACTCACGATGCCATCATGTCGCGAGACGCCGTAAGAACCTTGCCATGCCTTCATCTTGTTAATGGCAAACTGCCCATCGTGAACCACCTTGTAGTTCGTCAGATCGTCCGGGATAAAATTGTGGTTCTCATCCTTACTAGACATATCGCGGAGAATCACCCCCTTCTCGCGTACAACTGACAGTAAAGGCAGGTCTGGTCGGTTTCGTTCAGTTAGCGAGTGCAGGGTGTTACGCAATTTTCGCACCTCCCAATGCCCCGGCACCTCCCCCAGCCATTCGACGCCGGAGTCCTTCATCACCGGATAGGGCTTGAGGTTGGTGATCATGTTACTTCACCATCACTTGTACCCGTTGGTCCCGCCTGCCAATCCGTCGCTATGGTTGACCAGTCGATGTCGCGGTGTATCGGCTTGCCATCCTCGTCTTTCCCTACCCACACGCCCCAGAACTCCGGGTCGTCAGAGCGGGGCTGCTGCGACTTGGGCAGGTCGTTCATCCTCACCAGGATGGGTAACTCCGATGCCCAGCCCAGCAGAATCGCACTTTGGGAAGGAAGCAACGGTAACTCGCGGAGCAGCCCTTTCAGATTATCCGGAACCAAACGATGAACGAGGTCCTGATCACTGTCGTTGCTGATCCGATGAAGGAGAAACGTGTTGCACTGCGACAGCACCGTGGGTGAAAGCTCAGAAGGTCGCTGCGAAGACAGAACGAGCCCGAGCCCAAACTTTCGTCCTTCGCGTGCGATGCGCTCAAAAACCTGGCAGCACACTGCCGCAGCGTCCTGATTCTCGACATCCTCCTTATAGCGCTTGATGAAGGTGTGTGCCTCTTCCATGACCAGCACTGTTGGAAGGGCAACTCCGTTCAGTTTGACATATCGCTGTAGTGCTTCCAAAACGATGCGCGCGATCACGGCGGTGACGACGTGAACGACCTCGGATGGCACAAGTGAGAGATCGATCACCGACACGCAGCCATCTGCGGCGTTGTTCTTTCCAATATAGTCCGCGAGCCACTGCTCAAGAGTCATGCCATCGGCGCGGCCGATGACGGCCTTCATTTTCGGATCCGAGAGGAATGTGCGGATGCGCGCGACGAGGAAATCCAAGTACTGACTTACGTTCTCCTGATCGGCCAATATTTCTAGGTGGTCGGCAAGATCCGTTCCACTGAACGACAGCGGAACGTCTTCGTCTGGCCCTTCTTGATAAACTACGCCACCCAAGCCACTCAAGACGGTCTCAAGCGCTGAGGCGATGGTCTCGACTTCCTCATTCGTAAAGGCGACGAAATAGACGAAGCTCGTCTGCTTCTGCTTATCGAAACCATCTTTGTGCCTTGCCTCGAGCGCCACTTGAACGGCTTCAACGATTTTGTTGAGTTGGTGGTCGGGGAAGTCCACCCCTAGCTGCTTCAAGTCCTCAGCAATTGTCTGCAGATGAAAGCCAAACTTGGTTGCCTCAGTCTTGACAGCACTTGACTGCAAATTCCGCCTAATTAATATCAACGTGGATGACAAGTATCTGCGCAGCGAGAGTTTCCTATCCTCGTCGGTTGGTTCAGCGACTCCTACCCGTCCCGCCTTGACCTCGCGTAGCGCCCGTCTGAGTAGCGGCCGCTGTGTCTTTGCGCTTGCTTGCGTGAACGAACACCATTCGCCGCTGTTCCAGAACCACAACGGCACCTTCAACGCACGCTCGGCATCGCCCGTGCTGACCTTGAAGATACGTGCCTTGATCGCATCGTCGCTGAAGGCTCGCGAATACTCACCGTTTGGGTCGAGGACGAGAAAACGGGCGTTCGGTTGTCTGGAACAGTCTCGTTGGGCCTGATCGAGGCTCCAGCGAATCAATCCTGCGACAGAACATGACTTGCCGCTGCCGGTGTTTCCAAGCACGGCGAGGTGGCGGCCGAAGAGTCGGTTCGGGTCGACGCACACCTCCGCATCTCCAGCGAGAGGGCTCGTTCCAATCTTGACGCGCCTTCGTTCCCCGGACTCCACAATAGAGCGAAGCTGACGCTCCGTAGGCAACACGACGGCTGCGCCGACTGACGGCAAGGCATCAGCGCCTCGCCGGAAGATATACTGATCCGTGTCACTGGGATTCGTCCGCAAGGTCCCAAGCGGATTGAGACTCAGTTTGCGCAGCGGGTAAGGTAGATCGACGAGGCCAAAATCCTTCATCCCCCGCCGCTTTGGGAACGCGGACCGCTCCACCGTTAACCATTCAATCTGTCCCACAAGAAAGCCATCATCGACGGGAATCAGCACGTAGCTGTTGACTCGGGGAAACGGTCGCGGGCCTCCGGCGTTGAGCGCAATGGACTCGGGTGCCTCAATGTCGAGAGCAACCTTGACTTCATCCGGGGACACGAAGTCCACGGTGCCGATTCGCAGACTACCGGCCTGCTCGAATGGGGTTTGACTCATGAAACCTGTCCCCCTTCAATTGGCGGAGTTGGTGCGGCAGCTTCCACATCGCTTTGGCCTGGGCCCCACCGGGCTTTCAGAAGTTCCGCCATCCGGAAGGTCGTTCGATCGATCGCCGGTTTCGGCAGATAGTGATCCACAAGCATCTGGAAGTCGCCAAGGTGATCACCAATAAGTAAGGTGATCTGGGCATGCCTTCCCAACCTCTCGTACATACTCATGATCCGGGCAAGGGGATCGTCATACGCCATGACCACCAAGTGCGCCGACGGAATAGTCAGCATGTCTTCAATTACGCGATTGATGTGCTCGTCGCCAAAGCTGTAGCCGTAACAGATTAGAGTGCTGTTCGGCCGACACGTCGCCGCCGCGAAATCTCGGAACAACTCGACGTACGGATACGATGCGGTCTCGCGATCCTTGGAAGCGTTCGGGTAAATCATGAGCTTCATTGCACCCGCTTCTCCCAGCCCCGGGGCGGTCAGGTAGGGCGTGACGTCCTGTGCGCCGAATGGGAGTCCAATCCGACGGATAGTCTTGTCGCAGTCGATCCAATCCACGGACCCGTGGAGCTTCGTAAACCGCGCCACGCCCTCCAGATAGCGCGGCTCACCACGGATACCAGGTGGGTTGTAGTGCATGTCCACGTCCAGGCGTGACGATCGGAAAACAGGAGCTAAGGCACCGACAAATCGATCGATCAGGCGTAATCCCGCTAGGTCGGCTCCTGCTTCGATGTAGCGGTCGTAGTTGGTCGTAAAGAGATGCAAGCGGTCGCGGGTACCGGAACGGCTGGCGAAGCTCATCAGGAAGCTGACCAGGTAGTTGAACGCCTGCTCGCGTTTCTCGTCAGACGCCGAGACCAATCCAGCCTCGCCCCTCAGGATTGAGCAGGCAAACTCTCCAAGTATGCGCTTCAGTTCTTCTCGAAGTTCTGTGGCTTGCTCAGGTTCTTTGGCATTAGCATCCTTCGTTGAAGCAATGATCTCAAGGCCACGCAGCAACTCGTTCGCAACTCGGATTTGATCCTCGATGTTTCCCTCGCTTCGTCCCGCAGCCTCGGCAGTGCGTTTCGCTTCTGCGGTGATCTCCTCGTTGAGGATGGCAAGAGTTGACGCGCCCATACCAGGCAGCGTCTGGCCGGTTGCCATTCTGTGGATGGCGTGGGTCAAGCCCGACCCCACCAACACTGACAGATGCTCGGATTGGAAAAGCGCCGTCAACCAAGGCTCAATGCGCGGCCTGAGTTCCTTCGGCCCAAAGCTCTCGCTGGGCTTCGCCCAAGAGCAGCTCGCGTCTTCGGATAACTTGAAAGGTTTCTCGCTCGAAGCCAACGAAGTGTCGCAATAGAATTGCACCGGGAAATGATCATCTCGTGTTTTGAGAATCTGCCCCTTCTGGTCCGATGTCATGCCGTACCTCCTCCCATGATCTCACCCAACAACCCCTCGACCCTGTTCATCTGTTAGGGTGGCAGGGGCCGAAAGGTCTTTCACCCCTACATGGCTCATTTGGCTCATAAGTGACCTATATCTGTCGCGCCCAACCATCGTCCGGAACGTCTCATATGTCCCATACATGACTCATTTCCTTGTCGTCAGAACGTAATAGATGCCTCGCCTCTCGCCGATGCGCATTAGAACGCCTTTCTGAACTAGGTCGTCGAGATCACGCGCTGCAGTTTTCCGTGACACACCAGTCAGGTCCTGGTAAGGAGAGTTGGCAATCCTGCCTGTCTCCTTGGTCCACGCCACGGCCTTTTTCTGCCGAGCGTTCAACCCGAGAGCCTCCAACCTGTCAGGAGTGAATACGTCTCGCCAGAGGGTTACCAGAAACTGGTTGGAGCGCTGCTCGAACCTCGGGGTGGGAAGTCCCGCAGAACGGCAAGCCTCAATCACGCGCGGGATACCGACACCGAGCTGCTCCATATACCCGGCCAGAAAGAGCGGCCGAGCAAGGAACGGATTCGTTGGTTGCGAGGTGTGGGGTTTCTCCAGGTCGGCTAGTTTCATCCCATCTGGGAGTCGTCCCGGGTTCATGATCTCGATTCGGTCGGCGTACACCGTGATCTGGATAGAGCCAGGCGCATCGTAGTCACGGTGCGCAACAGCATTCACGATGATCTCAAGAACAGCGGACGGCGGAACCTCAAAGACAACATCGACCGACGGCGTGCGGTTGCGTGGACCGACGGCGCGAGTGAGTCTCGCCAAAACAAAATCACGTGCGTCATCAATCTGTTGAAACAACGTGCCGCCGAATTCTTGGTGTGACGGCACCGATGCCGAAACCTCGGTCCCATGGTAGAACGAACACTTAACTACAGCCGATGGGGTGAAGTGTTGGGGATTGCACCCGAAAAGCAGCAGCGCCGCATTCGTGAGGTGTTGGCGCTCCTTCAGGTTCAGATAGTCGAGCACTCCACCGATCCCTGCCGTCGAAGAAAGCGAGAATCCCCGATGGTCCTTAGCACGCGCCATGAACCACTCAAGTCGCCGAGTATCAATGTCGTCGAGTGTGGCGCCTTGTGCGAGCGTAGTTTCAAGACTGCTGCGTTCCCTCATCATTTACACCTCACAGGCTCGTGTTTGCGCATCATCGCCGCTCCTGTTGCCACAGAAGAAGGCTTCGCATCACATCTCTCTGCAATTCCGCTGTAGTGCGGAACTCCTTGTAACTAACTGCTGTGCTGGCCTTTCCAATAAGCGCTTCCATCTTTGGGTCTCGCGTCTCTCCCCTGCGTAGCTGCTTCACGAAGATGATACGGTCTTTGGTGAGCCCTGTTGCGTAGGCAAACTCTTTTTCAGTGGCGGAAATCCCGTCTTCTCCGCAGGAACCATAGGTTCTGCCAAATATGCCAAGGTAGATAGAGCTCGCCGTGACCTTATCGAGGTAGATTCCCTCTGGGTTTTGCCGGTGCGCAGGGAGATTCTCGAAGAGGAAGACATCGAAGTACTCCTTGAAGTAGGGATCAGTGAGAATTGCGTAACACAAGTCCTTGCGCACCTTGGCGAACTCCTTCTGCGGGCTACTGACAAATATCAGGTGCCGGTTCATATCTCTGGCCCAACGATCTCACCCAACAACCCCTCGGTCTCCTTCTCCAGCGCCAGGATGTCGGCGCGGATCTCTGCGAGACTGCGCATCGGTTGCGGTTTGTAGAAGTAGCGAGTGAAGCTGATCTCGTAGCCGATCTTGATCGAGGACTCCACGATCCAGGCGTCTGGTGCATATGGCATGACCTCACGTTGGATGAACGCTTCAATGCCGCCTTCTTCGAGCAGTGGGATCTGCTCGGTATCGCGCAGATCAGTGTCGGGCTCGTACTCGACCACGGCGGGCTTGCCGTCGATGGTGGTTTCGAACAGACCACGCAGCGGAGCGGGTTCGGCGCCCGGTCTGTGGATCTTCTTGATGATCGGCGGCGCGTCTTCTGAGCGTTCGGCTGTCGCTTTGAGCTGTTTTATCTCGGCTGCTTTGTAGGCGCGATTCGGATCTGCACCGGCAAGCCGCAGCGGTCGTTCGACAGTGACTTTCCAGTAACCGAACGCTTTGTTGGGGAAGATCTTCGATTGCTCGGTCTCCTCGAATGCGAGGAATGTCCGGCAGGCGCGGTCGATGTCTTCCTCTGACAATTCACAGTTTTTCTTGCCGAGATTCTTGCGCAGCGGCTTGAACCACTTAGTGGCATCGATCAGCTGGACCTTGCCGCGTCGATGCTTGGGTTTACGGTTGCTCAGAACCCAGATGTAGGTGGCGATGCCGGTGTTGTAGAACATGTTTAGCGGCAGGGCGACGATCGCTTCCAGCCAGTCGTTCTCGATGATCCAACGGCGGATGTTGCTCTCTCCTTGACCGGCATCTCCGGTGAAGAGCGAGCTGCCGTTATGTACTTCGGCGATGCGGCTGCCGAAATCAGTGCCCTGCTTCATCTTGGAGAGCATGTTGGCAAGGAACAGCATCTGGCCGTCGCTCGATCGTGTGATCAGCGAGTAGTCGAGATCGCCGGCATGGCTGATCTTGAAGCGCGGATCGGTCAAGCCCTTCTTGCCGCCCATTCGCTCCAGGTCGCTCTTCCAGCTCTTGCCGTACGGAGGATTGGACAACATGAAGTCGAATTCCCGTGCACGGAAGGCGTCATTGGCGAGTGTGGAGTATTCCGGGCCGCCGATGATGTTGTCGGCGGCATCACCCTCCCCCTTGAGGAGAAGATCGGCCTTGCAGATTGCGTATGTTTCCGGGTTGATCTCCTGGCCATACAGGTGGGTCGCCACTTTCTTCCCATGCTCGTTGGCCAGCTGCTGGAGCGTCTCTTCCGCAACAGTGAGCATCCCGCCGGTTCCGCAGGCACCGTCATACAGAAGGTACGTTGCCGATTTGATCTTGTCGGCGATGGGGAGGAAGATGAGCTTGGCCATCAGTTTGACGGCATCGCGCGGCGTCCAGTGCTCGCCGGCTTCTTCGTTGTTCTCCTCGTTGAAGCGGCGAACAAGTTCTTCGAAGATCGTTCCCATTGCGTGATTGTCAAGACCAGGTATCCGGATCTCACCGTCGGAAGCTCGAACCGGCTCTGGAGAAAGGTTGATCGAAGGGTCGAGGAATTTCTCGATCAAACTGCCCAAAGCATCGGCCTTCGACAGGCGGGGAATCTGATGCCGGAAATCGAAATTGTCAAGGATGTCTTGCACGTTGGGTGAGAAACTATCCAGATAGGCTTCGAAGTCCGCTTTCAGTTGCTGTCTGCTTGCTCGGGCGCGCAGGTCGCGAAGCGTGAACTTGGAGGTGTTGTAGAAGTCCTGGCCCGCTGACTGACGTAGCGCAGCGTCCTGATTCGTGATTCCAGCCTTGTCCAGACGATCCTTCATGTTGAGAACGTCTTGCTTGGTCGGCTCCAGAACCGCGTCCAGCCGACGCAGCACCGTCATCGGCAGAATGACGTCGCGGTACTTGCCGCGAACATATAGGTCACGAAGCACATCGTCCGCCACCCCCCAGATAAAACCCGCTATCGCATTGTGTTGAGCCTGATCCACCACGCCACCTCCACGCCACTCAGTACCAATCCGACAAAAGGTATTCTCCACCAGACAGCTTTAATGATCGATAATTCCAAACCTGCACAAGCATCATCCCGAGCAGCTTCTCTGTACGCTCATAGCGGCGTATCGCCTCTACTTGCTGTGATGTGCCCGCCTCGAAAGGCCTTCCCGCCAATCTCCAACCATGATGATGACCTATCCAGCCCCCTTCTGACAACTCACAGACTTGTCTCACCCCGACCAGGAGCGCCAATACCAACGCCGGCCGTTTCTGCAGCTTACACGCGCACCATCCATGCTATAGCACTGCCAGCTGTTGATGTCAACCGCATGGTTTCTGATGTAAGGCGGTAGCCTGAATGTTGCTGTGGAGGCCGTGGGCCAACTTATGGTGTTGGATACCCTCTCGTGAAGGAATCCTCCCTATCATCTGGAGGACTTTGCAGAAGCCATTGACACCGGCTTGCTTCTGATTTTGGCGACAAGGTTTCCGACTTCTCACCTGGGCATATTGCTTCACCGTATCACGAATTCGCTTATCGAGCACACGGCGATCGGTCACCACGATGATCGAGTCGAATGCGTCGCACCCGTCCGTTCGCAAGCCGATCAACTGATGTGCCAGCCAGGCGATCGAGTAGGACTTACCGCTTCCCGCAGAATGTTGAATCAAGTAGCGCTTGCCCGCGCCGTGCTCAGCAGTATCGGCCAATAGCTTGCGGACGACATCGAGCTGGTGATAGCGAGGGAAGACCTGCTCGCGCTGCTTCTTGCCGGTTTTTTCATCGCTCTTCTCTACGATCTGAGCATAGCTCTCCAGGATGTTGGTCAGGCTCCGTGGCTCAAGGATTTCCTTCCACAGGCAATCGGTCTTCAACCCGTTCGGATTCGGTGGATTCCCCGCCCCGTCCTTATAGCCCTTGTTGAGGGGGA
>JAJOKK010000174.1:7660-19244 GCA_021129875.1 Candidatus Bipolaricaulota bacterium | reverse complement strand
GCCTTACTCCCTCGAGGTGCATCTTCATCCGCCATAGGAGTGCACGATGGTAGCTCGCACTCTCCTCGATGTGATTCTCAAAGAAATTGTCTACAATCTTTAACAGATCCTCGAAAGCACAATACAGGTTGTGCAGTTGATAGGCAAGGCTCTCTAGGTTGGCTTCCCCTTCTCTATGTCGCCGATCCTCTATCTTAGTAAAGATCCGTCTAACTTCCTCACTTTGAGTCCTGATCGAAGCGTTAAGCAGGCTCAGCCGCTCTTCTTCCATCTGATTCCCTCCTGTATAACTTTATCCCACAGGGGATGGTCTTCCAGTTGAAGGACATCAACCTCCCTGTCCAGCTCTCGAGAAAGGAAGGCGATCGTTTGAAAGAAATCCTGGTCTTTCAAACCTACAAAGGCGATATCGACGTCGGAATCTTCAAAGAACCGATGCGGTTGTGCCAACGAGCCGAAGATATAGGCCTGTTCGAAGGAAATCCGGCGGGAGAGTGCATTAAGGGCCTTAAAGGAAGTAGCTAGCTGCATTTGCCGCTCCTGCTCTTTCTCCTCCCGCTCCTTGATAAGGGTTCGGTCGAGCAGATGGGTGGAAAAACGTTCCGTTTTCTCCATCAGTGCTACCTCCCTAAGTCCGATTGCATCCTCAATCAGAGTATAGCCAGCGCTTCAAAAGGTTGCCATTGAACGTACTCTCCCTGATTGGCAACAATCGGTGAAACGGGCAGATTCTTGTTCTGTGAACGGTGTTTGAGGCCTTGTTAGCTGTATGGTCTTGCTTCTACCCACTGACTTCTCCACTCTGGAGCCGGGTAATCATCTGGCCAGTACTCTCTCTGCTTAGCAATCAGGCTGTTTTCAACTGTATGGAAAGTAATTGCCCGTGCTGTCAGAGTGCCGTTTGTAATGCTAACGTCTGTGACTACATTGTTCCCTTCGGCTGTAATTGAGTTAAGGGTGAAGAGCCACTTGCTGTTAGATGGATAGTTTGCGTTCACCGCGACAAAATTTTCTCGCCCTTTAATCAACTCCCCGGTTTGTGGCATGTAATTTTCGAATGCCACTGATAACCACTGACTGGCATGCTTAAAGTCATTGGTTCCCATAGCATCCCAGAATGCAAGAACCACTTCTTTTGCGGTCATTTTTTCTCCTTTCCAGCTCACGGCCAAGCTCAGCCTCCACAGCTGATTTTAGACGATGTGGTATCTCGTGCACCCTCACCGTCTTCGATAAATCTCTCTCCGATGACCGATTTCATGAATCACAATCGTCTTTTCATCCGAAGGGACTTCATAAATGGCTCAATAGTTACCACTGCGAAGCTCGTAAAGCCCTGCGAGATCGCCGACCAATATCTCAAGATAAATGGGATGTGCTGAATAATGCGACGCCTAATCGGTTTGTCCAATCGTACCAAATCCTGCGGTGCGGTTCTCGAGATGTGAATGCGATACTCAGCCATGATTCTAGCCCAAGACGCCGAACCACATCCTCAAACGGCTCCCCGGGTTTACCGTTGGGCACTTGCTTGCTTTTGGCTCAATAGTCTGTCGTAGACGGCTGTTCGAATCGGCAGACCCTCCCTTGTCAGGGCCACCAGGCCATTCCAATAGCTTTTGTTCGATGATAGTCTTAATCAACCCCTCGCAATTCGTTGCTCGCCTTGTCTCACGCAAGATGAGCATGAACGGGAAAAAGCGATCAGACCGTCCAGATCGTCCCTTGGGCCGTGTCTTTCAGGATGATCCCCAGTTCGAGCAGCCGCTCCCGGATTTGGTCGGAGAGGGTGAACTCCTTTTGCGTGCGGAGTTTGGCGCGCAGATCGATCAACAGGCGGATCAGATCGTCCTCGATCCCTTTCAACAGGTGCCCTTTCTCCTGGAAGAGGCCTAACGGGTAGCCGAGATCGCGGAGGAGCGCGACTGCGTCTTTCAGCGCGAGCCGGGCATCTCCAGTGGCCGTTCCTTTAAATCGGTTCGTTGCGGCGACGATCTCCTGAATCGCGGCGATTGCCCCGACTGTATTCAGGTCGTCGTCCATTGCTTCGATGTAGCGTGCGCGGTACGGCTCTAATGAGGAGAGGAACTCTTGGCCTGTCTCATCGGTCTTATCCGAGGGATGAGCGGCAAGCTCGGAGGCTGTGTCGTCGATCATGGTCTGTACGCGGCTGCTTGCTTTTGCCGCCGCCTCAAGCCCTTCTTGCGCGTAGTCGAGCGGCTTGCGATAGTGGTGCGACAGATAGAAGTAACGCACCGTCTCCGGGCCGAATTGTTGCAACACCTCGTGGGCGTAGGCAAAATTTCCCAGTGACTTGGACATCTTCTCGCCTGTAAAGGTGAGCATCCCATTATGGAGCCAGAAGCGAGCGAACGGTTTTCCGGTCGCCCCTTCGGCTTGGGCTATCTCGTTCTCGTGATGGGGGAAGACGAGGTCGTTCCCTCCGGCGTGAATATCGAACGTCTCGCCGAGGTATTTTCGCGACAGGACAACGCATTCGGTGTGCCAACCCGGGCGTCCTTCACCCCACGGAGAGCCCCACTTCGGTTCACCCGGTTTGGCCCTCTTCCACAGCGTGAAGTCGAGCGGGTTCTCTTTCTTCTCCGAAGTCGCAATCCGCGCACCGGTCTTCAGATCTTCGATCCGCCGGTTGGAGAGCTTCCCGTATCCGGCAAAGGCAGTGACGCGATAGTAGACATCTCCATCCACCTCGTAGGCCAATCGTTTCTCGATCAGTCTTTTGACCAGCTCAATCATTCCCGCGATGTTGCCGGTTGCCCGCGGGCTTTCCGTCGGTTCTTTAATCGCCAGCTTTTTCAGCAGATCGAAGTATGCGTCGGTGTACTCCTCGGCGATCTCCGCTACGGTTCGCCCTGTCTCTGCGGCACGGTCGATCAGCTTGTCGTCGATGTCGGTGATGTTTTGCACGTAGAGGACGTCCCACCCCTTGAACCGTTCAAAATACCTGCGCAGGGCATCGAAGACGATCACCGGCCGGACGTTCCCGATATGGAGGTGGTTGTAGACAGTGGGACCACAGACGTACATCCTTACGGTTTTGCTGTCTTGCGGTTGAAACGTCTCTTTCTTGCGAGTGAGGGTGTTATAGAGTTTCATCCTGCCCCACCTCCTTTATCGTTGATTATAGTGAGCCGGCGAGTGCTCCGCACATAGCCGGCAAAAAGGCTCAATTCAGTTCGGCGCCGGTGCAGCGCGTAGTGCTACAGGGTTACGGCGGATCTGTTTCCGTGCGGCTACCCGGCTTGATACAGGGGTCCCCCCGTCGGCAGAGGGGGCAGTCCTTTGGATCGTAGATTGCTATCTCCAGCCTGACAGCGGAGATCACCGGCAGGCTGATTACTTCCTCTCTGTGCATCCTTCGATCGACGATACAGGCGACCCCCACAACCTCGCCGCCGGATTTTCTTACTACCTGCGCGGCTTCAAGTGCGGAGCGACCGGTCGTCACTACGTCTTCGGCGACGAGGACCTTCTCTCCGGGTTCTATCCGGAAGCCGCGGCGCAGGGTCATCTCCCCGGCTTCCCTCTCGGTGAAGATCCCCCGCACGTTCAACGCGCGTGCCAGCTCATAGGCAATAACGATCCCCCCAAGGGCCGGGCCGACTACAAGGTCTATCTTCCCAAGGGGGAGCGCTCGCTCGGCAAGCATCGCACATACTACTTGCGCCGGCTCGGGATGCTGTAGGAGTTTTGCGCACTGGATGTACCGGCCGGCGTGCTTTCCCGAGGAGAGGAGGAAATGACCATCCAGGATCGCCTCGGTGGAACGGAGCAATCCGACCACCTCTTTCTCTGTGTGCATAGTCATGAATTGCCTCCTTTTGATTGAATCGCTTTGGTGGCCCAGGTGGCCGGGATCATCCTGCCTTGCTCAACCACTCAGCTTCTTAACCTCGCAACTTCTCAACTTCAGAGGGGACCGCCCTGCCTGTAGCTCTTTCCATTTTGCATTTTACACTTTGCATTTTCCATTCTGCACTGGGATTTGTGCACGCCGCTTGCTCTGAATCGAGGGTGCATTCCAGCAAACATTGATCCATCTATCGGGTTTATACTGCCCTGTTCAACCACTCAGCTTCTTAACCTCGCAACCTCCTAACTTCAGAGGGGACTGCCCTGCTTGTAGCTCTTTCCATTTTGCATTTTCCATTCTGCATTGGGTTTTGTATGCGTCGCTCGCTCTGGATCAAGAACGCATTCCAGCAAACATTGATCCATCTATCGGGTTTATACTGCCCTGTTCAACCACTCAGCTTCTTAACCTCGCAACCTCCTAACTTCAGAGGGGACTGCCCTGCTTGTAGCTCTTTCCATTTTGCATTTTCCATTCTGCATTGGGTTTTGTATGCGTCGCTCGCTCTGGATCAAGAACGCATTCCAGCAAACATTGATCCATCTATCGGGTTTATACTGCCCTGTTCAACCACTCAGCTTCTTAACCTCGCAACCTCCTAACTTCAGAGGGGACTGCCCTCGTGCGCACAGCCACGGATCTCTTCCCAGCTATGTAATCTTCGATCCTCCATGAACTGCTGCAGGCCTTCCACGATTTTCATGGAGGCGAGCGGGTCGATGAAGTTTGCTGTGCCGATCTGGACAGCGTGTGCGCCGGCCATTATGAACTCGACTGCATCCTGCCAGCTAGTGATCCCGCCGATGCCGATCACTGGGATCTCCACGGCGGCGGCGAGCTGGTAGACTACCTGCAGGGCGAGCGGCCTGATCGCCGGGCCGGATAGCCCGGCGAAGGTGTTCGCAAAGATCGGCCGACCGGTCTCGATGTCGATCGCCAGTCCTCGGAAGGTGTTCACTGCGCAGATTGCATCCGCCCCTTGCTCCTCGACCGCTTGTGCCGCGTCAATCTGTGCTGTAGGCGGAAGCTTGACCCATAGTGGTTTGTCGCAGAGGCTGCGGCAGCGGCGCACTACCTCGGCCGCCTGTTGCGCCTGCGCACCGACGATCACCTGCCCGGGCACGTTGGGACAGGAGATGTTGATCTCGATCACATCGACTGCGGAGCGGGAGAGGATCTCCACCGCTTCCCCGTACTCTTCCGCGCACTCCGCCCAGACGTTGGCAATCACCACCAGTCCCATCTCCTTCATCATGGGAAGCTCTTCCCGGATGAACGCGTCCACTCCGGGGTTCTGTAGGCCGATCGAATTGAGCAGGCCGCACGGTGTCTCGAACACCCGCGGCGGCGGGTTCCCCTCCCGCGGGCGGCGGGTCAGCCCCTTGGTGCAGACGCCACCTAGACGCGCGACGTCGTAGAATTCGTTGTACTCCTCGCCGAAGCCGAAGCAGCCCGAAGCGGCGATGATCGGATTCTTCAACGTGAGTCCGCCTATACGGATCGAGCGGTCAGCCATCGAAGAAGACCTCCTCGGCGCGGAATACAGGGCCGTCTTTGCATACCCGCTTCATCCCCTTGCGTGTTCTCACTGCGCAGCCCAGGCAGGCGCCGATTCCGCAGGCGATCCGCTCCTCCAGCGAGACGAAGAGCGGGATCCCCGCCCCTTGGCAGACCTTACTCAGGGCCGCCAGCATCGCGGGCGGCCCGCACGCGTAGCACGTGTCGTAGCCGCTCGGGTTGAATATCTCGGTGATGAGCCCTTCTTCTCCCCCTTCTCCGGATTCGGATGATCGATAGACCCGCTGGGCTACCTGTGCAAACTCCTCTTGCAGGAACGGTCTTCCTCGAAAACCGAGGTAGATGTCGATCGCAGCGGAGCGATCTTTCGCGGCGAAATACTTGGCGGTGTAATAGAGCGGGGCGATCCCTGTGCCACCGCCGATCAGGGCTATTCGTTCATCTATCCTCTCCCAGCCGTTCCCCAGTGGGCCGAGCAGAGTCAGTCCGTCGCCCGCTGAAAGCCGGCTCAAAAGGTCTGTACCCCGTCCCCGGGTCGCGCAGAGGAAAGAGAGAGACTCCTCGGTCCGGTCGAATACGCTCATCGGACGGAAGAGCAACGGGTCGTGGCGCCACGACCGCAGCATGTAGAACTGCCCAGGCTTCGCGCGAAAGCTCCCCTCCACCTCGAGGCGGAAGACGTTGGGGGCGATATGCTTGTTGTGCAGCACCGAAGCGGTCCGGACCGCTATTTCAGCCATCGGCGGATATCATCCCTCATCGCCAGGACCGCTTCCCTCGCATGCTCGGGGTATCGGCGGTCTCCGTCCGGTCTGTCCTTGTGAGCGCCGATGATCGAGCGGGAGGCGTTGACCACCGCGCCGTTGCCGCGCACAAACGCTGCTGCCACATCTTTTCCACCGGCTCCTTGCGCCCCGTAGCCCGGGACGAGCAGAAAGAGCGTGGGGAAGGCCTTGCGCACCGCGACGAGTTCCTGCGGGTCCGTCGCCCCCACTACCCCTCCGATCATGCTGTATCCGCACTCCCCTCGGGATTCTTCTCCCCAGTGTTCGACCTGCTCTGCGACGCGCATAAAGAGTGATCGATCAGGGGAAGGGAGGTCTTGAAAATCCTTTGCTGTGGGGTTCGAGGTCCTGATCAGGACAAAGATCCCCTTCCCTCCCTCTCGGAGGTACGGCAGGTACGGGGAGATGGCGTCGAAACCCATGTACGGGTTGACGGTCACAAAGTCGGCCTCAAAATCCCCGGCAAGGTGCGCGTGGGCGTACATCTCCCCAGTGGCAGCGATGTCCCCCCGCTTGATATCCCCGATAACCAGCGCGCCTTTGCCCTTTGCGTATTGGAGGGTCTTCCGGTAACAGGAGAGCCCTTCCACCCCGAGAGCCTCGTAATAGGCGATCTGTACCTTGTAGCAGGCGACGACATCTACTGTGGCGTCGATGATCCTGCGGTTGAACTCGTAGACGGCCTCTGTCAGTGGCCGTTCCGCTGCAAGGGAGACCGGCAGGAGCTTCGACGATGTGTCCAAACCCACGCATACCGGACCTCGCGATTCCACCGCTTTAAACAGCCTGTCGATGATCATCAAAATCCCTCCCCTTTACCTTCCCGTCGATATAGATCAGTTCCCCTTTGTGGACTGTAGCCCATATCTTCCCCTGAAGAGGCATCCCGATAAGAGGGGAGTTGCTCCCCATGGAGAGGAAGGTCCCTTCGTTCACCGTGAATGCCCCGTCCTCCTCGATCAACACCACGTCGCCGTCGTCCCCGACGCGAAGCTCTCCTTTGTTCAGGCCCATGATACGGGCCGGGTGGGTGGACATGTACCTGACAAGATCGGCTAGGGGGAGGAGCCCTGTCTTCACCAGGCGCGTATATAACAGCGGAAAGGCGGTCTCGATCCCTGAGATGCCGGGAGCCCCTCTCTCTTTGTCCGCGGCGGTGTGGGGCGCGTGGTCGGTGGCAATGACGTCGATCCGGCCCTCTGCCAGGGACTGGACCAGGCTATCCCGCGTGCTCCGATCGGCAATCGGCGGGTTGACGGTGTAGTCCGCCTCCGCGCGGTCGAGACAGAGATGATGCGGGGTTACCTCGCAGGTCAGTCCCCTTCCTCCCTCTCTCGCCTGCACGATCATCTCCACTGTCTCTGCGGTGCTCACATGCGCAACATGGAGCCGGCATCCGGTATGCCGGGCGAGCAGGAGATCGCGTGCGACCATCAGCCGTTCGGCAAGCCCTTTATCCGCGATATCCGCGTATTCGCAGTGAGGGATGACGACCCGGTCGAGCGACGCTGCTTTCTGGCAGGCGCGCAGCATCAGGGCGTCGTCTTCCACCCCTATCCCATCGTCAGAGTACGCCCAGACGTACGGGGCTAACCCCTCCATGTCGCTCAATTTCTCACCCAAAAGACCGCGGCTGATCGCGCCCACAGGGTAGACCTCGACAAGGCCGGCTTCCTCGGCTCTTCGGTGCATGTACTCGGCGACCTCCGGGTGATCGCAGACCGGATCGGTGTTCGCCATCACTGAGACCGCGGTGTACCCGCCGCCGGCCGCGGCCCTGCTCCCGGTTGTGATATCCTCTTTGTGCGGGTAGCCGGGATCGCGGAAGTGAGTGTGCAGGTCCACAAAGGCGGGCAAGAGTGTGCGCCCGTCCGCACACAGGAGCGGAAGTTTTGCATGGCGCAGCCCCGTCCCGATTGCGCGGATGACCCCGTCTTCGATGTGCAGGTCGACGATCAGATCGCAATCGGGATGAAACAGCCGAGCATCCTTGATCAGCAGATCGTTTTTCACATCCGCACGCGCTCGCCGCAGTAGGAACACTTGTAGACCTTCGTCTCCTTGTCGAGGAGAGTGAAGCTAGAGGGGCCGTGACGCTCGTCGGTAGTGATGCACCGTGGATTCTTGCACGCGATCAGCCCATCCACCCGTTCGGGGAGGCCGGGGTGCACCTTGCTCGTTACTCTGCTCTCCTCGATGTAGTTGACGCTTATCCGCGGATCGAGCAGACCGAGCATCGTCAGATCAAGATCCAAGGTGTCGGAGATCTTGATGATATCCTTCCGGCCCATTTTGGTGCTCTCGACGTTCATCAAGAGAGCCACTGGGTAATCGGCCCCTTTTAGCCGCAGCCGCTCGAAGATCCTGATCCCGTTCCCCGCTTGGATATGGTCGAGGACGATCCCTTTGTTGATTGCGTTCACCCTGAGCATTCAGATCACCTCCAACAGACGCGCGATGAGCGCCATCCGTACGAGCATCCCCAACCGTGCCTGTTGGAAATAGACCGCCCGTTCATCGGAATCGACCGCAGCGGCGATCTCGGTGACCCGTGGCAGTGGATGCATGACGATCGCATCTTGCTTGGCGGAGGCGAGCCGTTCCGGGGTCAGGATGTAGGTATCGCGTAGCTTGATGTAGTCTTCCTCGTTGAAGAACCGCTCCTTCTGGATGCGCGTCATGTAAAGCACATCCGCCGCAGGCAATCCATCCTCTATTGCCGTAACCTCCTCGATCCGCGCCTGCGGATCTGCTGCCTTGATCTCCTCCTTGATCTGCGCCGGAAGGCGCAGCTCCTGTGGGGAGATCAAGATGAACCTCATCCCGCGGCAGCGTGTTAGCGCGCGGATGAGCGAATGGACAGTGCGGCCGTAGCGCAGGTCCCCGCAGAAGGCTACGGTCAGATCGCTCAACCGACCTTTAAAGTGCTGAATAGTGAACATATCGGTCAGGGTCTGGGTGGGATGTTCGCGTGCGCCGTCGCCGCCGTTTATCAGGGGCACCGGCGCGTAGAGCGCAGCCAGTCGCGCTGCGCCCTCTTTCGGGTGACGCAACACAACGATATCTGCGTAGCTGCCCACCGTACGGATCGTATCAGCCAACGTCTCCCCTTTGGCGACCGCGCTCGTCGCCGGATCGGCAACGGTGAGAACCCGGCCGCCCAATCGAAGCATCGCCGCCTCGAACGACAGCCGGGTGCGCGTACTCGGCTCATAGAAGAGGGTCGCCATCAACCGGCCGTGGCAGATGGAAGCGTACTCGGAGGGGGCGGCCCTGATCTTCGTCGCCAGAGAAAAGAGGTCTGCGTACTCAGCAGGGGAAAGATCGAGAGAATCAACAATATGCCGGCAACCGCTCTTGGTGTAACGTGTCGCTTTGTTCATGTTAAAAAGTTATCGTACACCACTCATCGATCGAATGGCAAGGTGAGGTGTATCAGGGAGGTGAAGAGAGTCCCCACAGGCAGAATCGACAAAGCATCTGCCGGTACGAATATGCCTGTGCTCAGGCAAGAACGTGTTTTGTTAGCATCTGTAAGCGCGATTAAGCAAAGCCCTTCGATAGTAGTGGTGGGTTTGAATCCCGCCCTGTTAGGCGGCGAGGCGTACGTTTAAACCGTAGCATCGTCAGAATAGACTGGGAGCGTGATCGGTTAAGGATGGCCGGTACTCTGGGCCGGTCTGCCGCCTGCCTGCGCGCATTGCACGGGCAGGGCGCATTCTGACAGATAGGCCAACGGTGATAGAAGAAGAGATCAACGGACCTCTCTCACTCAAATGGCTGTTGGGAGCCACTGATAAGAATCCGTGAAGCCGCGCCTGTGTAGTGGCGGGTTTGAAACCCGCCACTACCGACGGGAAGCGAAGGTAATCGACCACGACAGTCCGAAGGCGTGATGAATCTCCCAAAATCAGGAGATTTTAATGATCCGACAGAAGGCTTAACCGATCACGCATGGAATGGACTGAAAAGTCCCCTTCTTTTGGAATCTCCCTCTTTTTGTGCTATGCTTGATAGTGAAAAAAGTTTAAAGGTGCAAAGAGGCGGCGGGGGGCACAGGCTGTTCGTTCTTAAAGGAGGGCGGGATGAACGATGTAAATTGGGTATGGGTTGTTGGGGCGGTGGTGTTGGGAGTGGTTTTTGGGTTTCTGCTTACTCCGGATGCTCCAGAAGCTGTCGTATTTCCACCGCATGTTAATGCAGGACCGGATATATTGCTTGCCGAATGTTGTAGGATTAGGCTTACTAGCAATAAAGGATACGATCCTGCTGGGGGAGCTGTAACATATCGCTGGACCGCTGAAGGCGGCAGAGGCCGATTCGACAACGCTAACGTATTGCATCCAACGTATGTGGCGCCGCCGATCTGCGGAGCCTGGGAAGATATCGTGCTCACCCTTACCGTTACTAACAGGCACGGGCTTCGTACGAGTGACAGCAGGGTAGTGCGGGTAGTGGATATGGTCTGTCATCCATTCCTGCCGAGGTGGCTACCGGTTTCTCCGGCGCTCATCGCTCCGATCTGTACACCGGTAGTTGCTCCGTTCCTGCTGGCACCGGTCTTCAGACCTATCGTTCCGATCTGCCCGCCGGTAGTTGTTGCGTTCCCTCCGGCACCGGTCTTCAGACCTATCGTTCCGATCTGCCCGCCGGTAGTTGTTGCGGTTCCTCCGGTGCCGGTGGTTAAACCTGTTATTCCGATCTGTCCGCCGGTAGTAGTTGCGTTTCCTCCGGTGCCGGTGGTCAAACCTGTTATTCCGATCTGTCCACCGGTAGTTGTTCAGCGCCCGCCAGCTCCGCCGATCATAGCGCCGCTTTCGGTTCAGTCGGTCGATGAAGGCGGGTCTATCCGGTTGCGAGGCGCGGTGTGGGACCCTGATTCCAACCTAGTCGGTTTTCGCTGGACTGCGGATAGAGGGAAGTTTGACGATCCAACCTCTCTCACCCCTACGTATTTTGCGCCGTTGACGGACCGTTGTGGGGGAGAGCAGGTCTCCATTACCCTGACTGCGGTCGATAGTTGTGGCGCGAGGAGTGCCACGCGGCTGCTTCTCCATATCAACAACCTGAACCGCCTGCCGGTTGCGAATGCGGGTGCGGATTTTGTTATGAACGAATGCACGAGCGTTCAGTTGGTCGGTTCTGCCTCGGATTCGGATAGCGATCCGTTGACTTTCCACTGGACAGCGGCGTGTGGGCGGGGGAGTTTCAGTAATCCTCATGTACTGCACCCGGTGTACACAGCCCCAACTACCGCCTTTTGCGAAGGAGAGAAGATCGTTCTCACCTTGACAGTGACCGACGCATGCGGTGCACGCGCAAGCGATTCGCTAACCGTACACGTGAGGAACGTGAACCGCCTGCCGGTTGCGAATGCGGGTGCGGATTTTGTTATGAACGAATGCAC
>JAJOKK010000174.1:4734-7650 GCA_021129875.1 Candidatus Bipolaricaulota bacterium | reverse complement strand
TGAACCGCCTGCCGGTTGCGAATGCGGGTGCGGATTTTGTTATGAACGAATGCACGAGCGTTCAGTTGGTCGGTTCTGCCTCGGATTCGGATAGCGATCCGTTGACTTTCCACTGGACAGCGGCGTGTGGGCGGGGGAGTTTCAGTAATCCTCATGTACTGCACCCGGTGTACACAGCCCCCACTACCGACTTTAGCGAAGGGGAGAAGATCGTTCTCACCTTGACAGTGACCGACGCATGCGGTGCGCGCGCAAGCGATTCGCTAATCGTACACGTGAGGAACGTGAACAGGCCTCCCGTAGTTGAGGTGTGTCCATAGAAGACCGTTAGGTTTAGCGGTCTCGGCATGCTTCATAATCTAGAGCCGCTTGGGCGCCGCTTCGTTCCGCTTATAAGACGAACGAAGCGGTGCCGGGCTGTTGCCTCAACCTCTTCTCCTTGTGTACTGCGAAGCAAGACCGCCTGGCAGACAGGCGGTCTTGCTTCGCAACCGAGATTGAAGACGAGCGGGAGAAAGGGTTTGCGCAATAAGGGTTCCTCACACTCAAGGTATGGGGCAGAGAGATTGCACTCCCCGTCACACACAATATTAGCCTTCTGCTTTTCTTGGCGTTCTTTGCCCCTTTGCGAGAGGCACAAGCCTTTCCACGCGCCCGCTCGTTATCACTCGCTCAAGCCCTGTCCTCGTCGGCCTGTCTGCGTTGCGGATGCAACAGGCAGGCGTAAAGGTCGCTAAGAAAGACTATGCTTCTTGGGTTTCAAGCATCTCTTTACCAATTTGCGTGCTTTTCTTGGCGATCTTGGCGTCTTAGCGAGATACAAGCTTTTTCTCTCTTGCTACGCTTATCTTTTGGGTCTTGCTCTGGGCTTAACCGCGAGGAACCGGAATTATATCAAGGGGAAGTATCCCCTTCGCAGGTGTGTCCGCAGTCGGCGCAACGCCACTCGATCTTGCCGGTGAACAGGTTGAAGCGGACCGGGAGCATGCTTCCTCCACACTGTGGGCACGGGAGAAGGGAAAGACTCCCCGGAACCGGGCCCTTCTCCGGTCCGGTGGCGATCAGGTTCACCGCCTCGGGCATGATGAGGGTCACCTCACCGCCCACCTTGGCATCGGCGAGTGAGACCTCGCCGGTGACGTTGATCGTGAGCCCGTGGCGGTTAATCTGAACCAGAAGGACGAGGATCCCCGCCAGGAGGACGATCAGGGCGACAAGGGCAGCTGCGAGCGCGGTCTGTTTCATGGTCCCTGTTTTCCGCTCATCGGCCGGGCGACCGAACAGAGGGAATGTACGATCTCACTTCTCCCGTCGCACAAAGAGGGTCCGCTCCTCGATGCGGTCAACGACCACCGAATCCCCGTGAGCGATCTGCCCGTCCAGCGAATGGGCGTCCCAGTACTCGCCGTGGACGAGCACCTTTCCGTCCGGATCAAGGTCACTCTTGGCGGTTCCAACCCTCTCGATCATCCCGACCAGACCGGTGACCGGGCGTTTGTGCTGAATGCTGAACCCTTTGGTGATGACGAACAAAGACAGGGTCGTGACGGTGCCGATGACCGCGAAGATCGTTACCCACGAAAGACCGATTCCGCCGTTCTGAATATCGAACAGGGTAAATGACCCGACAAGGAGGGAAACCACCCCCCCCGTAGTCAGGATTCCGTCGGTCGGCGTAAACGCATCGAGGACCATCAATAGCGCCCCAAACATGATCAGCCCCACCCCCACGATGTTCACCGGAAGGATCTGTAACCCCAAGAAGGCGAGGATCAGCAGGACCCCGCCTGCAGCGAGGCCGAACCCGATTCCCGGCTGGAAGAACTCGTAGATCAGCCCGTAGAGGCCGAGGATGAACAGGATATAGACGATGTTCGGATCGGCAAGGTAGCCGAGGATCCTCTCTCGTAGGGTCGGCAGGATTTCGTTCACGATGACCCCGCTGGTATGGAGGGTACGGCCGTCTCTGAGTGTGTGCCCGTCGAGGAGAGCGAGGAGAGCGTCAAGGTCAGCGGCGAGGAAGTCGATCACGCCCTTCTCAAGAGCCTCTGACGCGCTGAGCGCGCTTGCCTCACGCACCGAGGCTTCGGCCCATTCCACGTTGCGTCCGCGCTCCTCGGCGATAGATTTGGCAAAGGCGACGGCATCGTTCACCATCTTGGCGGTCATCGGATCATCCGCCGCGTCGTCACCCCGGATCATTGCGACCGGGTGGGCGGCCCCGATGTTCGTCCCTGGGGCCATTGCAGCGACGTGTGCAGCAAGGGTGATCATCACCCCTGCCGAGGCGGCGCGTGCACCGGCCGGGCCGACGAAGACGACAATCGGAACCGTCGAGGCGAGCTGTGCCATCACGATGTCACGCATCGACTCGCCCAATCCACCGGGGGTATTCAGTTCGAGCACGAAGAGCTCTGCTTGCTCGTCTTCTGCCTGGGCGATCGCCCGCAGGACGAGGTCCTTGCTCACCGGGTTGATCGAACCATCGAGACGGAGGTGGAAGATCTCCCCGCTCGCCCAACAAGAGAGGGAGATGCCGAGGAGGACGATGGTCATCAGGATGATCGCACGTCGGTTCATGGCATTTTTATAGTACACCATTCGCACTCACGATACAACACGCACGCAACATGTAAGAACTCAGCAAACTCATACTGGCTGAAATGTGGCCTGCGGATTGATACTGATCATGGTTCTTCGGCGTTTTGCCTGCCTGTTGCAGCCGCAACGCAGACAGGAGTGGGTAGGTGAAAGTTCTCGCATCACCCTCCCCTCAAGGGAGGGGAGGACTTGCTATCTTATGGGAGGAGGAGCCATTATTCCTATGGGGCTACGAACTCAACAAACTCAACGAACTCAACGAACCCAACGAACTCAATGAACCCAACGAACTCAATGAACCCAACGAACTCAATG
>JAJOKK010000174.1:0-4724 GCA_021129875.1 Candidatus Bipolaricaulota bacterium | reverse complement strand
GAACCCAACGAACTCAATGAACCCAACGAACTCAATGAACCCAACGAACTCAATGAACCCAACGAACCCAACGAACCCAACGAACTCAACGAACTCAACGAACCCTACAAACTCAACGCCCCTCCGTCATTCCAGCAATAATCCGTGTGTGTCAGTCTCCATCCGTGGTCCTTTCCTCCCTCGGACGCGGTTCAGGGATGGGTTTGCTGAATACGTACACCAAATCCCTGCCGACAGAGATCGGCGACTTTAAGCATTGCGTCCGACCCCAAGGAAAGGACCTGGCGAAACCGGGATCGCACGGCGGAGGAACATCCGCTATAAGGTGAGCACGACAAAGGACTGTCTTTGTCGTGAAAAGTTAATGCAACGCAGAATAAAGGGAAGAGGGGAGCCCGGTTTCCCTTGCCCATACCGATTCGAACGGCAGCCTCCCGGATGAGCAGGTCAACGCTGCCAAGGAGGTTGAGCAACGCGCCTTTCCCCCACCCGTCTGGGTTGTAAACCCACATTCGGCCGACACCATGTCACGGACTCGCCGTATTGCGAGTGTCATCTCGCGGCGTAAGCTCCCCTGGTTGTTTGGTGGTGACTGTCACAGCCTCAAATAGCCAAAGGCTGGGAAAAATCTTTAGTTGGGCGCTCTTCGTGCCCTGGTCACCCCCATAAATCAAGTATACAGTATAACTGCTTTTGGACAGCTTGTCAAAGGGCAGAGCAAATGCACGGGACTACGGATAGAGACGGTTGATCTGGCGAGCGAACGGGATCGTCTCGCGGATATGAGGGACCCCACAGATCCAGGCGATCATTCGCGCCACCCCCAAGCCGAAACCAGAGTGGGGGACCGACCCGTAACGTCGTAGATCAAGGTACCACTCGTACGGCTCGGGCGAGAGGTGGTTCTCCGCGAGCTGAGAGTGAAGTTCCTCTAGGCTGTCTGCGCGTTGGCTCCCGCCGATCAGCTCCCCGTAGCCCTCGGGTGCGATCAGATCCGCGGCAAGAACACGTGCGGGGTCGGCTGGGTCTCGCTTCATGTAGAACGGTTTCATCGAGGTGGGGAGGCGTTCGATGAAGACCGGTTTGCCGAAGTGGTCGCCAAGAAAGGCCTCGTGCGGGGCGCCGAAGTCGTCTCCGAAGGAGATCTCGTGACCGTTATTCTGTAGGAGCTCGATCGCAGCGGCGTAGTCCACCCGCGGGAACGGCAGAGAGACTTCCTCGACGAGCCTGTCAACATCCCGCTTCAGCAAGGCGAGTTCTTCTCGGCGCTCCTGCACGACCGCCTCGACGATGTAGGCGACGAGTTTCTCCTGCAGGTGGAGGTTCTCTGTGTGGTCGCAGTAGGCCATCTCCGCCTCGGCCATCCAGAACTCAGTCAAATGCTTGCGCGTCTTCGACTTCTCTGCGCGGAAGACCGGGCCGATCCAGTAGACCTTTCCCAGGGCCATCGCGGTCGCCTCCAGGTACAACTGGCCGCTCTGGCCGAGGTACGCATCCTCCCCGAAGTAGTCGACCGTAAACAAGGTCGTCGTCCCCTCCACCGAGGTCCCGGTGAGGATAGGCGCCTCGGTCGCCACGAACCCGTGTTCGTAGAAGAAGCTGCGCACGGCGCGGAAGACGGCGTCGCGGATGCGCAGGATTGGAACCTGCCTTCCTGTTCGCATCCACAGGTGGCGATGGTCCATTAGAAAACCAGGGGTGTGCTCGGTCAGGTCGATCGGGAACGGTGCGGTCGGCTCATGAACGACAGTAAAGTCGATCAGTTGGAGCTCACATCCGCTCGGGGCGCGCCGGTCTTCGCGGACCGTACCGGTGACGATCAAGGAGGTCTCACGGGTGAGGCGATCGGCTGCAGCGAAAAGCTTTGGGGCGTCGGGTTCGGTGAGGACCCCTTGGATCACCCCTGTTCCGTCGCGCAGTTGGAGGAAGATGATCTTCCCACTCGAACGCTTGCTGTACAGCCAACCGCGCAGGGTGATCTCCTCCCCCACAGAGAGTGGCGCCTTATCGATGGTGATCGTTCGCATCGTCATTCTTTACCTCCGTAGATTGATCCTCCCGCTTCGCTCTCTTGGCGGTTGTTTGAGGGTATGCAGTAGCCGTCACTTATGCAAGATGATAGGTGCTTCCGCTGTCGGCGCGGCCGTGGCCCCTACAGTAGATTCTGCCGTAGACCGTGTCGTAGGCTGAGCCTTCTTGATCACGCGGCGCTTCCAGTTCCCGGAGAGGAAGAAGCCGAGTGCGAGGGCAGCTGTGCCGAAGTTGGAGATGATCATCGCCCACCAGATGCCGGTCGCCTGCCATCCCAAGGTGAACCCGAGGAAGTAGACGAGCGGGATCCTCAGCACCCACAGGCGGAAGAGCTCAAAGAACATGGAATAGACCGTATGCCCCGAACCCTGGTAGGTCCCGATGATCACCTGCATCATCCCCATGAACGGGAAGGCGATCGCAGTCAACGCGAACATATGCTCTCCGAGTGCGATCACCTCCGGGTCGGCGATGAACGCGCGGATCAACGATCCGCGGAAGAAGAACACAAAGACACTCGCCACAAGCAGGATTGCGGTCGATGCTCCCATCCCCAGCCAGGCTGCGCGTTCGGCCCGCTCCGGCTTCTCAGCACCTAGATTCTGGCCGACCATCGCCGCAGTCGCGTGCCCGAGGCCCATCGCCGGCATAAGCGCAAGAGAGACGATCCTGCTTCCAATTCCGAATGCGCTCACCGCCGCAGTACCAAACCGGGCGAGGATCCCGGTCATCACCGAGAAACCGACCGCTGTCCCAGTGATGCCGAGTGAAGCAGGAGCGCCGATCGCGACGATTTTCTTCACCGTCTCCCACCGCAGCCGCAGATGGCGCAGGCGAATGTGTATCCCGAGCCGCCCGGAGAATATGAGGTACAGTCCTACCACGGAGAGGAGCCCGCGGGAGATAACAGTAGCGACCGCCGCCCCGGCGACCTCCCAGGCAGGGAACGGTCCCCAACCAAAGATGAGCAATGGACTGAGCACGATATTGATTGCAACCGCCGCTCCCATCATCTTCATCGGAGTGACCGTATCCCCCACTCCGTTCAGCAAGGCGCTGATAACGAACATGGAGAAGAGGGTCGGTATGCCGGCGTAGATGATCTGCAGGTATGAGACCGCTTGCTCGAGCAGGTCCGGCCCCGCCCCCATCAGAGAGAGCAACGGCCGCGCGACGAGCACGCCGATGACAGCGGCCAGCCCGGCTAAGATCGCCATGAACGCGACGACCTGTCCAGCAGCGTGATTCGCCTCCTCACGCCGCCCGGCGCCGGTGTACTGCGCGACAAGCGCGGTCCCAGCGACGGTGAGACCGAACCCGATCGAGATGACGAGGAATATCAGTGGCCAGGCGATCGTCGGCGCAGCGACTGCAACCTTCCCCAGCCGCCCGAGCCAAAAAGTATCGATCAGGTTGTGGATCGTCTGGAACAGGTTGGAGAGCATCACCGGCCAGGCCAGGGCGAGCAGTGCCCGTCCGATTGGTCCTTCAGTCAACCTCTTCTGGTTCTTGTACAGCTGCGCGGGAGACATGCACTCTATTATACCCGTAAAAAAAACGCTTCGCCCCCCGAGAGCCGACCTACTACCAGGCTGTCCAAGAACCTACTTTAGATTCCACTTGGACCAACCCTCATTCTTTATATCCCAATCTTGATCCCGTGGTTCGATTACCATGTTTTTCCGGTAGGATCACCCCGTTTTTGGGTGGCTGCTTCACGATCTTCTTCACATTATGGATCAAACACATCAGCGAAAATTCACTGTTGACCGCTACACCTCGTATTTGTCTGCAGGTGGCGTACGATGCTCCGTGAACTGTACAGGCCCTGGCTGTAGGCATAGATGAGCACCTCATGGCCGGGTGATAAGCAGGGGCGCCGCCGCCCTCGTACTTAGCAAACAGCGGCGATAGATCTAAGTTATCCACAACCTTGCTGATGATGCGCGATTCATGGCCGAATGTCTCAATGTGAAACTGGTGGATTGCTGACTTGACATCAGTAAGCGCCTCTTCGTAAGTATCACCTTCTTCTCCGACTACAACCCCCGTAGGCCGAGTGAGTATGCAATGTACCCATCGGGGTGTTTCTCAACGATAATTTTGAATTGCGTATCACTTTTCCTCTTTGAACTTCCTAGCAATGGCTCCTAATGTTTTGCGTGGTTACGAAGTGCCGAAGGCATTTTGGTGGGAGGAGCGAATCGCAAACATGCTGTTAGGCGACGTTTTAATATCCATCCTACATCTTTCCCGTGACTTTCAAAACCAAATCTTCAGGGTTTTTGGGCGCTATTGTCACATACTTCAGTAATCCCTCTTTCTTTTTGATGGTTACCAGCCCCCACACCTTGAAAGCCGTCCAAATTTCACTTCCCCAGCCGCGTGGCCCGAGGGAAATGCCTTCTATATTAGGAAAAGGGATCCGGCGCACTGAAAATCCAAGCAGAGTTATCTCAACTCCGTAGTCTGAGATTCTATAGCCAAAAACGCTCAATGACATCTTTTCCTCCTCCATCCCAAATGTCGCCTAACTGCTGGATTTGCGAAACAACTTTCGCCCATCCACCCTTGCTGCGAAGTTATGGGGGCGCATCTTTCGCCCCTTTCATGCTCTGATCCAACGGACTGACGATTTTCTCGGTCTGCTGTTTGGCAACATGGGTATAAATCTGAGTCGTCTTGATGTTAGA
>JAJOKK010000145.1 GCA_021129875.1 Candidatus Bipolaricaulota bacterium | reverse complement strand
GCAAGTAACAAGGTTCGTAGTAACGACTTCAGTCGTTCTAGCGATCTGCGCAATCAGCGACTAAGGCCTTCAGGGCGAACCTTTGCCCCGTGGGATACCTTAAACATGGGAATTGCTGCCCTTTCGTGGTGCAATCATTCTGGCAGAGAGTATAGCGGCCGGATAGAATTAGAGTGCAGTTCTAAAAGGGAGTTGGATAAATGCAGAAGCTTACTTTTATAGTCCTTTTTTGTGCCGTCTTCGTTGGTCTGTTCGGTTCAATAACATCTGCTGACGGCCCCGATATGGCAAGGCTCTCCCCTGCTCTGCGGGGGATTCTGGCCCGCGCTGAGGGTGTGGATCGGTTCGATCTGGCGGTCTACGCTCCGGCGATACAGGTCTTCAGCGGTAAGGGGATAATCATATACCCGCGTATTCTCAGGGAGGAACGGGGGGAGCGGATTGGCGTGCTGGTGAGGACCCGTCGTCCGGTATGGGGAGTGCGGTTCCTTGGCCTGCCGGTCGGTCTTTCTACCGGGACGATCCTTACGATGAGGGTCACCCTTGCCGACCTGCTGATCCTTGCTGCTTCGCCTGATGTAATTTATGTGGAGCCGGCGTGGAGGACAGCGCCGAAGCGCGGCGTGAGTGTCCCGGCGAGCGGGGGCGGTCGCGCGCAGTCGTTGCCTGTTCGCGGGAAGAATGTGATCATCGGTGCGGTCGATACTGGGATCGATTACACTCACCTTGACTTTCGCTACGATGCGGACAATGATGGGTTCGAAGAGTCCTCGCGTATTCTATCGATATGGGATCAGACGGTCGGGTTCTTCGGGACGATGTACAGCAATGAGGATATCGAGAGTGATATCGCCGCTGGATTCGGTGCGGGCGAGGGCTTGGTACGCCAGAGGGATACCAGTGGACACGGAACGCACGTCATGGGGATCGCTGCCGGAGATGGGTCGGCGGCCCCCGCTGCAGGGTTCGTCGGCGTGGCTCCGGAGGCGCGGATTATCATGGTTAAGACGACGTTCTTCACCTCGGATATTCTTGCTGGGGCGAGCTATATCTTCGATCGGGCGGAGGAGCAAGGCCTCCCCGCCGTGGTCAACCTCAGCCTGGGCGGGCACGATGGCCCTCACGACGGGACAAGCCTATTCGAACGGGCGCTCGATGAACTTGTGGGGCAACCGGGGAGGGCGATCGTTGTCTCGGCCGGGAACGAAGGGGATAAGGCGATCCACGTCGCTCAGACCCTGAATGGTGATTCGTTCACCTTTTACATAGTCCCATCCTCCGGCTCGCTCGACCTCACCATGTGGTACCCGGGCGACTCCTCGTTCACCATGACCGTTGTACCGCCGGGAGGCTCGCCGCTGGTCGTTCCGACGGGTACGAGAAAGGGCGCAGTTGCGACGAACTGGAGCATATCTGTGGACAACGCCCTGCATGGCGCCAACCCGAACAACAACGATAACGAGGCCCGTATCATGTTGAGAGATCTTTTGGTCTTCACTCCATGGGAGATTACGGTGAGCGACGCCGGCGGCGGCGGGCGGTTCGACGGGTGGATCACAAGGGCTGATGCCGGGATGATCCTCGGTGGTGATGGGCCATCTCTGACGATTGCCGAGCCGGGAAATGCCGTGCAGATAATCACTGTAGGATCGTTCAATAGTACGTCGCGGTGGCCGTCGCTCGCCGGCGATCAGGATTTCTCTGAGCGGTTCCCGGTTGGGGAGATCTCCAACTTCTCCAGTCGAGGGCCGACCCGCGACGGCCGGCAGAAGCCGGAGATCGCTGCGCCGGGGGCGTGGATCATCTCCGCCCTCTCCGCGGACAGCTTCGCCCCGCTCTTCCTGACCCACCCCGCCGGGGTGCACTCGATGAACCTGGGGACGAGCATGGCCGCCCCGTACGTAAGCGGGGTGATTGCGCTGATCTTTGCGGTCGACCCGAGGTTGACCAAGGCTGAGATTAGGGAAATAATTACAACCACAGCTACAGAGGATCGGTTCACCGGGAGAGTCCCTAATCCTTACTTCGGCTGGGGAAAAGTGGATAGAGCGGCCGCGGTCGGTGCCGCGTATGTGTATCATATTCCGGGGCCGGGCGATCGGCCGACCGTCATCCTCGTTGCGAATCCGGTTCGCGATCGGGCGGTCTTCACCTTCACCCTGCCGGAAGGGACTGAGCAGGCGACACTTCACGTGATTAACGTTGCCGGAGCGCTTATGTTCGAGGTCGACCTCGAACCCGCCCAGACCAGCTTCGAATGGGACCTACGAACCTGGTGGGGAGAGCCGCTCGGAAGCGGTCTCTATCTCTATATTCTGGTGACCGAAGATGCGAAATCCGCAGTCGGAAGGTTGGTGATCGCACGATGAGGAGCAAGATATGGGTCTTTGCGCTGCTGTTGACCCTCTTTGTGGGGACAGTCTGCAGGGCGGAATACACCAATGTGGCGGCGATCTTCCAGTTGGGAGTGGGAGGGCGGCCGATGGGGATGGGCGGGGCGTTCCTTTCCCTGGCAGACGATGAGAACGCCGCCTTCTACAACCCGGCCGGCCTCGGTCGGATCGACCGCATCGGGCTGACCTCGTTCGTTGCCCGGCGGTTCGGGACCGTCACCTATGCGGCGATCGGCTTTGCAGCGCCCCACTTCGGGGCCTACCTCCTCCAGCTCGACTCGGGATGGATCGACCGTGGAGAGGAGCCGGGGTTCCGCTTCGTCAGCCGCGCCGCCATCCTCTCCAGCGGGATCGCCTTTGGTCAGGTAGCCCTTGGCGGACGATGGAAGTTCTACCGGGTGGAGAGCCCGTACACAGCGAGCGGGTGGGCGTTCGACCCATCGCTTCTCATCGGCACAGATACGGTGCGGGTCGGTCTTATGCTGGAGAACCTTTTTTCAGAGCCGATTACCTTTGCCGACGGACGGACCGAAGCGTGGGAACCGCGCACCAGGATCGGGATCGCGATCAGCGCTGCTCCGTTCGAGCGGGTTCGCTGGAACGCCGTTGTGGAAGGATCAGCCCTCCTCACCGTCGAACAGCGGATAGCAGCAGGGCTAGAGGCGCAGATTGGGGCATTGGGGATGCGCATCGGTTACGATGGTGTAGGTGCGACATTCGGGTTGACGGTGACCTTTGCAAGCTTCCAAGTCGACTGGGCCTACGTGATCCATCCTACCCACCCCGACAGTCACCGTGTATCGCTCACCTTCCGGCTCTAGGGTCACAGGAGGCAGGATGCAGATGAAACGACAGATCAGAGATGATGAACAGAGGCGTCTATTGGTTCGGAGTATGCCGTCCCAGCGAATGCCGCTCCGGCGAATGCCGGTTTGGGTGATTGTTCTTGCGACGCTTGTTCTCCTCCTCAGTCTTCCCGCCTACCCCGCCGCCGAACAGGACGAAGCGTTCGCTGTCGAGCTCTCCGGGAGGAAGACCTGGACGCTACGCTACGGGCTTGGCGACCATCGCGGCCTGTCTCCGGCAGGGATCGGCCCGCAGCAGATCACCCTCGACCAGTCGTTGTGGGTCAACGTCACCGGCGAGGCACTCGGCATGCTGACGATCAATGCTCACTTCGACGACCAAGCTCCGGCAGTCATGCAAGCGATCACCGTGAACCTCGACACCGGGAACCTGACAGGCGTCTTCGGTGACTTCTCGATCAGCGGGAAGGAGGATTTTGCGGTCTACAACAAGACACTGAAAGGGATGCGCCTCGATTACCGCCTTGGTGAAGCGACGATCACCGGAGTCCTGTCGCTGGTCGAAGGGATCTCTGAATCGAGGACGTTCACCGGACAGACCGCGCGCGCGGAGGTCCTCTTCGCCGCCTCCCCGCCCGGGCGGCCATGGCTTGACCAGCCGTACCGGCTGAACATCGCCGGGCTCTACGCTTACACGCTCGTCGACCCATTCATCGACGGCTTCTCCATCGTGCAGATCGCGTTCCAACCTTCATCAGAACTGAACGCTCTCCTCACCGACTACGGCCTCGGTTACCTGATAGATACGATCGCTGCTTCTCCCGCTGAGGATCTTGCTGCGGCAAGCTTTGTCATCATCACTGACGACACACAGGATATTCTCCTGCTCAAGCGAGAGCTGATCGCTCTCCTGCGCACGCGGTTGCGAGTTGCAATCGATGCCTACAACCAAGAGCATGGGCTCACCGGCGAGGAGAGGAAGCGCTACCCTTTGAACGAAGGGACCGATCACGAACGCTCGTTCCTCGAGCAGGTTATGCTCTTCACAGACCTGGTCGTTGACGGGAATAATTACCCCCTTGCCGAAGGGGTGCGCCAGCGGTTCTACAATCTCGGCCGGGATGACATATTAGAGGGTTCGGTCACCATCGAGGTGAGCCTGGACGGTCAAATCTTCCAGCCGATCACCGACCCGGAGTTCATCGATTACAAGACTACCATGTTCTACGAGGAAGGGATCATCGAGCTTGACTTCCCGGAGGCCTTCTTTACGAAGACCGCGAGCGCGGTACGGATCGCGTTTGCGTACACCATCGCCGGCGACATGTTCATGCTTGGGCTGTCGGTCGTGCCGGGGAGCGATCGGGTATACCTGAACGGCCGTCTGTTGGCGCGCGGCATCGACTACTCGATCAACTACGAGGTGGGGGTGTTGATCCTGTTCGTCGAGGTCGGAGAAGGGGACACGATCCGCATCGATTATGAGCGCTACCGCGGCGGATTAGGGGTAATCACCGAGTACGCGCGTGTCTTCTATGGAGTGAGTCTCGACCTCCCCATCTCTGAGGCGGTCACGCTCGGGGTGAGCCTCCTGCGGGCGGCCGATAGTGAAACCCCGCTCATCGACCGGGAGAGGGCACGCACCATGCCGAATATTCATACCGTCGCCGGGATAACCGGTACGGTGAACCTGGACGGGTTCACCGCCAACCTCACGCTCGGATACACTGACAACCGCTTTCCGTTGGACAACAACCTGCGGCTGAACCTGCCAAACATGGTAACCGACATCTTCGCCAGTGACGACCGCACCTTTGTTGGGAGCACGGGGGGGGTGAGCGTCTACCATGACGGTGGCTGGGCGCGCTACACTACTGCCGACGGTCTTTCAGGGGACCGTATCCGCGCGATCGTCGGCGACGGGGAGCGCGTCTTCTTCGCCACCGCATCAGGTCTGACCGTCCTCACCCTTGAAGGGGAGGCCCCGTCGGCGCACGTGGCAAATTGGCGGCGGTATCGCAAGGAGGACGGCCTTCCCAACATCTCTGTCCACGCCCTGCACCTTCTCGACGGGACACTCTGGCTGGGGACTGCGGAGGGGCTTGTCGCGGTGGAGGTCGAGGAGATCGATGACCGGGAAAGCTGGAAGATCTTTGCGGAGGATGACCTCGCCGGGCACGGAGCTATCCTTGCCCTTGCCAGCGATACACGTATCGGTGGGACACTGTACATAGGGACCGAACGGGGTCTGTTCTCGCTAGACCTGGAGAGCGGCGTTGCGACCGAGCTTCCCGAGATGAGCGGACTGCGGATCAACGACCTTCTTTCTGTGAACCGGACGCTGTACGTTGCCTCCGATCGCGGGCTGCGCGCCTTCCGCAACGGGATCGCGACCGGCTGGCTCGCCTTCGGGGAACCGGTCTACTCACTCGCCTGGTCCGACGAGGAACTGTGGTATGGGAGCGCAAGCGGCCTCCATCGTGGCGAAGCAGAGGAGGGTGTGATCCTCACCGAATGGGCGATCACCGGCCTTGCACCTGCCCCTGAGGGGGGGGTCTGGGCGGGGAGCCGCGCCGATGCTGATTATCGTCTCTTCGTCTGGAAGGTTGATGATGTCGTTACCCCGTTCGACAGTGTTCAGACCGGGATCGACGGGCGAGACCGCTTCCGCTTCGCCGATATCGACGCGGCCGACCATACCGACCGTGGTCTGTTCGGGAGGGCCGGGTTCCATCGGGAGATGGAGAATTTGACCCTGTCAGGGAATTTTGAGAGCATCTCCCCAGCATTCACCGCGATCGGACGCATCGGCCGGCGGGACTCCACCGGGTGGAACCTTAGCTTGGCCGGACAGCCGACTGATGGAGTCACCCTTTCTGCCTCCCATAGCTACCACCTGATCGATCGGGCGGGTGAACGCCCGCGGGGCACGTTGGAGCACCGCGCCTCCCTTGCCATCGACTTTGGCCCGCAGCTTGACATTTCCCTCGCTCAGGGGGCGGTGAACGACGACCGGCTCCATCCCGGCTTCGACAGCGGGACCTTTTCGTACGGGGTGACCCTGACCGACAGCCTGTTCGAAGAGAGCATCGACCTTGCCCTGAATTGGCATGACGCGTTCCGCTGGGACTTTCTCCTTCAGAGCTTCCGGCGTGAGAATAGGATCTCGGCGAGTGGAAACTGGCGTATGACCCCGGAGATCGCGCTTGCGGTCAACTGGGGTCGGCCGCTGGCCTTTGCCGGCGGAGAGCCGACCGGGAGCGAGACCTGGGGCCTGTCGGCGAATTGGAAGACAACGATAGAGCAGATTGCAACAGAACTTGCTTACACTCTGGCGAAGAACCGCTCCCTCCCCGGCGGAATCGGGCGCGTGACGCAGGAGGCGACACTCGGCCTGCGATTCAACCCGTTCGCTCTGGCCGACTGGAATTTAACCCCGCGCATCGACCTGAGCGCCACTGATGAAGTAGGGCTCCTCTCCGTAAGCGGACGGGGGACGCTGCGCGCCACATTCGACGCCTTCTCGGTGAGAACAACGTACAGACGGGCAGTATCCGGCCTGGGCGAGGAACGGGTCCAGACAGAGGAGACGATCACCCTCAGCGTCAACTACACAGGCTTTGTTGATCTAACGCCGAGTCTGACCGGGACTCAGAAGACGAGGACGGTCGCCTTCAGAGGAGAGCCCCGCCGGACAACTACCCGCACCCTCACCGGGAGGCTTGCCTGGAGGCCGCCCGGGGGGGCCCGCAACGACCTCTCTCTCTCAGTGCGTGGGATAACGGAAGGGGGGGAGACGATTATTACTGCAGACCTTAGGAACTCCTATTCGTTCACCTACGCTCTGTTCGACGAGGAGTTCATCCCGAACCCGCTCGCTTTTCGACTCGACCTCAACGGGCGCTATGCAGACAGGCCCGGGGGCGCCGACATAAACCTGTCACTGACAGGAAGCGCTGATCTTGCAATCACCGATATCTGGAGCTCCTCCTTCGCCATCTCGTACCTCACCGGGGCGAAGAGGGGTGGAGGGATTTATCACAGCCTGCTATTCGAACTCTCCGTCGCGGCGACGTTCTGAGCAGGGCCAAGAAGGGAGGTGCTCGATAGAGGAGGAGCGTTATATCCGGCAGGTCTCCCTTCCCCAGGTGGGGGAGGAGGGGCAGCGCCGGCTGAACGCGGCGAGCGTCCTTATTGCCGGCTGTGGGGCGTTGGGCTCAAACAGTGCTGAAATACTCGCCCGTGCCGGGATCGGGAGGATTTTGCTCATCGACTCCGACGTGGTCGAGCTGACGAACCTACAGAGACAGGGTCTGATGGACGCAGCCGACGTCGGCCGCCCCAAGGCTGATGTGGTCGCCGAAGCGCTCAGGCAGATCAATCCTGAAATAAGGATAGCCGCTGAAGTTGTCCGCATTGCGGCCGGGAATATCGAGCGATTGATCACGGACATTGATCTGGTATTGGACGGGTTTGACAACCTTGAATCGCGCTACCTCCTGAACGATGCCTGCGTGAAGAGCGCCATCCCGTGGATCTTCGCCACAGTAGCCGGCACCTTTGGGATGACGATGCCGATCCTCCCCGGGGAAGGGCCGTGTCTTCGCTGCCTCTTCCCTGAGCCGGCGCCGGAGGAAGCGGTCCTCACCGCAGGGACCTCCGGACTGATCAATACGATCCCCCGTGCGATCGTTGCGCTGCAAGCGACACAGGCGATGAAGATCATCCTGCGCTCGTTCGCCCCCCCTGTGCGGCTCACCACCTACGATATCTGGCAGGAGTCATTCAGCGCACAGAAGATCCCCCGCAATCCCGGCTGCCTATGCTGCGGGACGTAGAGTGTGTGGTCCGTGGTGCGTGGTGCGTGGTTCATGGTGCGTGGTGCGTGGTGCTGTTCCATTTTACATTTTAGATTTTGCATTTTGCATTGATCCGTCCATCGGGTTCGTAGGGCTAAAAAGACTGTTCGAAGTTCACAGCGTCCTTCCAAGGATCGACTCCGGACCATGGACTCTGGACCATGGACTCTGGACCATGGACCATGAACGCCGGTCACCACTGTGTATTTGCACACTCGATCTCTAATGCCCGCAAAAGATCATCGATACCGCGGCGGCGGCGTGTGTCGGTGAGAACGATCTTCCCGTGAGGGTTTATCTGGGAGTAGTCATTCACGATCCGTTCGGTCTTCACTCCGACGGCGGCTGCTAAGTCCACTTTGGTGATCACGACAAGGTCGGTCTGGGAGAAGATCTTCGGGTTTTTGTGCACCACTGCGTCCCCCTCGGTGACCGCGATGACGACCGCCTCGGTCTCACCCCCCAACGGATAGTCTGCCGGTCCACGGAGGCAACCTACGTTTTCGATGAACAACAGGTCAATCTCAGCTAAGGGAAGGGAGTGCAATGCATCATTGATCGCCTTTGGTTCGAGGTGGCAAGCCCCATGGCTATCGATGCCGACCGAGAGGATACCGCGGGCGCGGAACCGCTGAACGTCGTCCTCTCCATGTGCTGCTCCAACGATCGTCGCAACGACGATACCGCAGGGAGCGGCCCGATCGATGATCTGCTCTATTAGGGAGGTCTTTCCGCTTCCGATCGACCCTATCAGGCTGATCGCACGCACTTTCTGTTCCTTTAACAACCGGTAATTCTCTTCTGCGCGCAGAATCTGTCGCTCTAGGAGATCCTCGCTCTTCGTTCGCATCTCATCCATCCCTCTCCTCCCTTCTGTTCAGGTTCCGATGATAAGAGAGAAAAAGGATGGCGGCAACTCAGGGGCCTGCTCACTAAAAGCACTCCCAATCGAATCGTTCCCTCTCCTAAACGGGATGCGCTACGCCCGCCGTATCCATGGCTTCAGGCGACTGTGATGGGCGTTGAGATTCTGGACGGCCTTTTCTACAACGTGAATACCGGCACTAAGATTCTCCAGCCTTGTTTGTAGGCACATCGTCCATCGCTGACAGCAGCTAATAGCAGCAGAACCTAAAAAACCTTTGCAGGATGTCCCTAATAAGCCGAGGAGCATCCAGCGAAGGTTTGCAGATCAACGCATTCCCGCTATGACGATACAGCCCGATCTTTGAGAAGTGAGCGTATATGTGCTCACTCCCATACACTCTACTACAGGAACACTGCAATCCTTCAACGGCAACCCTGATGTTGGGCTACCCCGGGACCCCTTCCCAATCCTTGAGGAAGCGAGCGATGCCCACGTCTGTGAGCGGGTGATTGAAGAGATTCTTCAGCACGGTGTAGGGGACGGTGGCGATATCCGCACCAAGGAGGGCGGCGGAGAGCACGTGGCCGGGATGGCGCACGCTTGCCACGATCACCTCGGTCGGGTAGTCGTAGGCAGCGAAAAGATCGAGGATCTGTGAGACAAGGTCGATCCCATCTCCACCGGTATCGTCGATCCGCCCTACGAACGGCGAGACGAAACTAGCTCCGCACCTTGCGGCGAGGAGCGCCTGGTTCGCCGAGAAGACAAGGGTGACATTCGTGCGGATCCTCTCTGATGAGAGGACCTTTGTTGCCTTCATCCCTTCTTCGGTCATCGGGACCTTGATAACGACGTTTGTATGGATCTTCGCCAGTTCGCGTCCTTGTTCGATCATCCCGTCAGCAGCGAGCGCGGTTGCCTCCGCACTCACCGGGCCGTCCACGATCCCGCAGATCTCAGCGATCGCCTCTTTGAACGGTCGTTTCTCCTTGGCGACGAGGGATGGATTGGTCGTCACCCCGTCGATCAGCCAGGCCATCTCGCGAATCTCAGAGACATTCGCCGTATCGATGTAAAGCTTCACCTTTCCTCCTTATCCGTGTTGCAGTGAGAGTGTTAATTCCAAGTTTATCCGGTCGGCGTCGGGTTTCCCAGCGATCTGTTTCGGGGTCTCCAGGATGAATGGAAGGTCGCGCAGCGCCTCGTGGTTGACGATCAGGGAGAATGCCTCCTTCCCGATCTCACCCTGTCCGATGTGCTCATGGCGGTCGCGGTGGGACCCCAAGGGAAACTTGGAGTCGTTCAGGTGGACAAGCTCTAAGCGATCGAGACCGATCTTGCGGTCGAACTCAGCGATCGTCTCATCGAGACCGCTGGGGGTACGCAGTTCGTAGCCGGCAGTAAAAGCGTGGCAGGTATCGAGGCAGATCCCAATGCGGCGTGCATCGGCAAGGGAGTCGATGATCGCTCCCAGCTCGGAGAAAGTTGTTCCCATCGTCGTCCCGGCACCGGCTGTATCTTCTAGGAGGAGACGTATGTGCGGGTAGCGAGCAAAGCTGTCCGTGGCGATCACCCGGTCGAGAGCAGAGACGATCCGCTCGATCCCCGCCTCTCTTCCCGATCCCTTGTGCGCGCCGAGGTGGGTGACAAGCCGGTCGATCCCCAACATCCCCGCCCGCTTGATCTCTTCTTCCAGCGCGACGATCGAACGCTCAAACAGAGGATCCTCCGGACTTGCCAGGTTCAACAGGTACATCGTGTGGATGACGACGTACTCAACCGGCGAGCGTGCGAACCGCGTTTGGAATGAGGCGGCGATCTCGGCGGTGATCTCCTTCATCCGCCACGAGGAGGCGTTGTGGGAGAAGATCTGGAGTGCGTTTGTCTTCAGTTCTTCCGCTGCAGCAAGCGCGGCAGGGAACCCTTTTCCGATCGACAAGTGACAACCAAGGAGCATCGTTTCCTCCTATCAAGCTGGTATACTGATAGGCTGATTATGGAACCAGGAGGGCGGATGCACAACCACATCACTGGCGGAGTTCCAGGAACACATACCGTAACTTCAGTGTCAGGTGGACGCGATCTTCGTTGCAAGAACGACGTTTGCAGATTGCAAGCCTGTTCCGAGTGACAGGGGGGTGCCAATGTCCGCTGAAAAGTTCCCATAACTACAAGCGATAATGAGAGCGCCTCCCTTAAGATCGCCTTGGGAGTGGTGAGACTATGAACGGAATGAGAGGGGCGTCGTTGCATCACGAGCTTGTCGTTCGAACGGAGGACCGGATCGGTCTGCTCGGAGAGATCACCCGGCTGCTGAGCGATGTCGGGCTCAGTCTCGTAGCGCTAACCGTGCGGGTTCAGGATGGCGTGGCAACACTCCACCTTCTCACCGATGCACAGTTCTACGCGCGGGATGCCTTGCAAGGCGCTGGGTTCTTGGTAGACGAGCGGGAGGTTATCCTCATCGAACTCCCCGATCACCCGGGGTTCCTCTGCCGGGTGACTGAGGCCCTAGCTCGCAAAGAGATTGCTATCGAGGAACTGTACTCGACCGTCTTTGCCGGCTCCTCAAAGGGGTTGGTCGTCTTCACCACCACCCACAACGGAAAGGCCGTGCAGATGCTACGCAAGCACTGAAAGCAGAAGTGTTCGGTGGAACATACACCTCATCTCAGTGATTTTTGCGCCCCTGGGGGGTGTAGTATCCGAAGAGGAACTTACTACACCCCCTGAGCGGCAAAACGCTTGAAACTACGGGGTGGCCTCCGGCCTTGCTTCGCAACCGAGTTTGACGATGAGCAGCAGAAAAGGCTTACGCAACAGGCTCCATGAAACCGAATTTTTCCACTCGGTTTTTTAGCCTATGCGGGGGAACTCACGGTGAAAATATTTTGAAGTTGCGATGGGTAGGGGATGCAGTCTGAAATGGTAAGGGCGGCCAAGCTGGATGGCTCGACCGCCCTCTCCGGGTGGTGAAAAAGATGAGGGGGTTCTCACGCTTTAACGCACCACTCTACCACACTCTTGGCTCGTTTGTCTGTAATGCATATCACATTGCGCTAAAAAACCCGTACTGGGACATGGCTATCGCGTTTACTCCCCCTTAGAATCCGCAACGGTCATTCGGCGAGCAGGTCTCTCAACGAGAGGGAACCTAGGAGGTCTTTGAATCGCTGATCGATCTTTCTCCATGCGGGCCTGGTCGGACAAATCCCGGCCAGACGGCACGTTTCACCGGAGGCCAGACAATCGACAAGGTCAAGCGATTCACCGAGGGCCTCAAGGATGCACCGCACCGAGACCGCCTCCGGGTCACAGGCCAGGGTGTACCCTCCACCCCGCCCCTGCCGCGATTCGACCAGATGAGAACGTCCCAGTTGGTGAAGTATCTTCTCGACAAACGGCACTGGTAGAGCGTACTTTTCCGCGATAGCTCCGGCCGAGAGAGGTCCGGCGGTCATATTCCCGGCGAGTTCGAAGACGGCGACCAGACCGTAGCTCGCCTTCTTCGTTAGATGCATACCCTCCTCCTGCTCATGTCGCGCTCTCTTCTGCCTCGGGGAACGCACGGTAGCGCTCCTCCAGTGCGATCACCTCTTTGGAGATCCGGTCGTGTCGCCGGGCAAGGATTGGGGGGATCTCCCTCCCAGCCTCGGCAAGGTAGGCATAGATCGCCTCGTTCAGCGCGTCGGCTGCTAGGGCGGAGCAGTGCATCTTCACCGGGGGGAGCCCGCCCAATCCCTCGGCGACCTCGCGGTTGGTGATCGCGATCGCTGCGTCGAGCGTCTTCCCTTTCGCTATCTCCGATGACATTGACGAGGTTGCGATCGCTGCCGTGCAGCCGAACGTCTCCCACGAGATGTCAGCGATAATCTCGCGCCCTTGCTCGTCCTTTTCCACCTTGATGTAGAGCCACATCACATCACCGCAGACGATGTTCCCCACCTTGCCTATGGCCGAGTAATCATCGAGTTTGCCCATGTTGTGCGGATGACGGAAGTGTTCGATCACTTTGTCGGTATACATCTTATTCACCTACCTTAAACGGTGAGATCACGCGCAGCTCTTCAACGACGCGTGGAAGAAATTTGAGTAGAGTGTCGATCTCCTCAGCAGTGGTTTGGCGACCGGTACTGATCCGTAAGCTCCCGTGCGCCATTGCCAGCGGAATCCTGAGTGCGACCAGGACATGGCTCGGCTCGAGATTTGGGGAGGAGCAGGCAGATCCGGTAGAGACCGCAATTCCGTGCTCATCGAGCTTCATCACCATGCTCTCTCCCTCTATCCCCTGGAAGCTGAAGTTGGCGATGTGATGAAGGGATTCTGTCTCGTGCCCGTTTAACTGCGTCCCCGGAATAGCGGCGATCTCAGCGATCAACTGCTTTCTGTACCCGCGCAGCCGTGCCGCGGTCTCCTCCATCTCACCGAAGGAGAGCCTTGCCGCAGCAGCCATTCCGATGATTCCAGGAACGTTCTCCGTCCCGCTGCGACGCCCCTGTTCATGTTCGCCGCCGTGGACGATCGAGAGAAGGGGAGTCTTCTTTCGGACAAAGAGAAGCCCGACCCCTTTCGGGCCGCTCAGCTTATGTGCGGAGACCGACAGTAGGTCGACCGTCTCTATTGGGAGTGGAATCTTGCCATATGCTTGTACTGCGTCGGTGTGGAACAAAACCCCTTTTTCGCGGCAGATCGCACCGATCTCTGAGATTGGTGCCAGCGTTCCAATCTCGTTGTTTCCGGCCATGATGGAGACGAGCAAGGTCTCGTCCCGAATAGCTCCTCTAAGTTCATCGAGATCGATCGCCCCGGACCGGTCGACGTCGAGGTAGGTCACCTCATAGCCCTGTGTTTCCATCCACTGGCAGGTGTGAAGGACGGAGTGGTGCTCTATCTTCGATATAATCAGGTGTCGTCTATTAGGTCGGGCCCGGGCGGCTCCCTGGATGGCCAGGTTGTTCGCCTCGGTCGCTCCGGATGTAAAGACGATCTCAGCAGGGGAAGCCTGAAGTGTATCTGCTATCTCCTCTCTGCTCTTCTCCATCGCATGCCGCGTTCGCAGCCCGAAGCCGTGTAGGCTGGAGGCGTTCCCGTACTCAGCGGAAAAGAAGGGGGCCATCGCCTCCATGACTTCCGGCGCTACCGCGGTCGTTGCGCTGTTGTCAAGATATATTTGTTTCATCATATAGATCACCTGTAGAAAGCTTACCAAATTGGTCCGGTTTGTCAAGTGGACGGGCGTCCGCATAACAGAGCGGCGAAGATCTCCCCGGCGGCCTAGAGCCACGGATTGGCACTGATAGGCACTGATCAATATTCGAAGAAGCATGGGTTGCCTCCCGGAGCGGAGCGTGGTATCGTTGATTCCTAAAGGAGATTGCGATGGCAGTACGGGTGTGGATCGACGGCAACCTGGGTTGTGCGGTGCGGCCGGTAGGATACTGCGACATCAAGCGGTCGGGCTGTGAATTCGGCGACGTACCCGGTCGTGAAAGGCAGCGGTACTGCCAGACGTGCGGGTGCGTGAACGGCTACGACCTCCTTAAGGAGAGAGATTTCTCTTGCGGGATGATCCATGAGGCCCAGGCAGGGTGCCTTTTCTTCCTGGTTAAGGCTTTCGTTGCGAGATGCGAGGAGGAGCCCGTCTTCCTCAAGGCGAAGAACATGGTCTTCCCATGGTAAAGTTGCGCCGTACACTCCTCATCCTCCTGCTTCCCACCGTATTCCTTCACATTGTCGCTGCCTGTCCAGCACACGCGGCCGATCCACGTGTGCTGGGGCGGGGGACGGCCTATACCGCTGTTGCGCGTGGTCCTCTTGCAACGCTGTGGAACCCAGCCGGGGCTACAGCTACGCCCGGGGTGCATGGTGCGATTGCCGCTGGGCTCTCTCCTGCTGGGAGCTCGCTCCTTTTTGGAGTTTCAATCGCCGCTGTAGGCAGCCCAACAGTCACCTGGAGCACGGCTCAGGATGGGGACGAAAGGAAGATGCTGGGGACGTTCGCCTTCTCCATCCTTCCTCGCACCGCAGTCGGAGGAGGGATCTCTTACCGGTCCAGCGACCGGCCGGGAGGGATTTCGTTCCAGCTCGGTCTCTTACATAGTGAACCCCAGTGGGCTATCGGGGCGAGTCTGGCTCACCTTGGCGCGGGGATCTTTGGCGCAGAGATACCGCTCTCCTTCCGTGTCGGGGGAGCACTTGACGCTACTCCCGGGGTAACCCTCACCCTCGACCTCCACTCTGTAACCGGCCGATGGAAGGTAGCAGTGGGTGGTGCGGCCCAGGTTTGGGTGGTTGACATACGGTGGGGGACGGCGATCCTCCTTGTCGGAGGGATCGACCGGCTTGGATTCGGGATCGGCTTTGACCTATTCGGTCTTAGGATAGACCTTGCCCTCGGCGCTTGCGGGGGCGACCTCCGACCGTATGGATCTCTCGGGATTGAGGTTGCTATCCCGGCGTGGTGGTAATCAGTACTGAAGCATTCAGTAAGCCATACTGGCTAAAATGTGGCACCGCTAGTGTCGTGTCAACTCTGAATTGTCATTTCGACCGAAGGGAGAAATCTTAGATTTCTCAGTCGCATACTCCTTCGAAATGACAAGCAGGAACATCGTTTACGACGATACAAAGTTGACATGACACTAGAACCACGGATTGACACTGATCAACACAGAACAGAGAACATCCCTCTTCACTCATTACTCCGGCCTCTTGGGGATACCCCAGCAATAATCCGTGTGTGTCAGTCTCCATCCGTGGTCCTTTCCTCGGCGACCTCGGAGGGGAGGTGCTGAAGGATACGGCTTAAGTCCCTCCTCCGAGCGTCTCTGCGCGGCAACATCTCTGGGCTGGTCGCCCCACACCAAACAGCGAGGAACCTGAGTTCCTTGGTCCGCCTTTTGGTGTTATTGCCACCAAGAACTACGGATCAGAGGGATTTTGCCAGAGTAAGGGCCCAAGCTTTAACTTCTTCCTTAGCCTCCTCATCTACTCCAGCGCCAGTGGCAGTATGAATCTTTAACTTAGAGGCAGCCATTACTGCACCACATTCTGTAAGCCTCTCTTCAAGTGTGTCCACTGCTGTGCAAAAGTTGTCAGGGAAGCTCTCTTCATCTCCCGGCCCAAAAACAGCGGCTTTTTTCCCATGCAAAGTTACGTCGGCAAGCTTCTCGTAGAAGGGGAAAAAATCATCCTGCAGGTCTCCGAGGCCCCAGGTAGAGGAGCCAAGGATAATACAATCATAAGAACCAAGTTCTTCCACACCTGTTTGGGTGACATTTTTGACGGTCACATTCACTGACCCTTCTTTAAGACCGGCCTCTACGCTGCTGGCCAACGTTTCGGTGCTCCCCGTTGTTGAGCCGAAAACCACGATTGCGGTTGCCATCTTTTCCTCCCTGTTGATCGTTTATATTGACTGCCTTATACGTTAAGACAACTTAGAAATGCCATCTAACATTGATAAATCTATCCGATTAAAGAGCGAAAGTCAACGGGGTTTATACCGCTGGGGATAAAAAAGCAACCGCACAGTTGAAACACTGTCCGGAAACGACTTTTCTAGTTTGCGAGGGCGGAACCAGATAGGCGGAGTCCACTCCCGCTACTTCATGGGGTTCGCCCCACGAAGTGGCGAAAGCGAACCCCATGAACCCCACGAACCCAATATCCGTGCTACTCGGCGAGTGCCGCCTGTGCTGCGGCAAGGCGGGCGATCGGGACACGGTAGGGACTGCAGCTTACGTAGTCGAGCCCTGTCTCGTGGCAGAAACTGATCGAGTTTGGCTCGCCACCGTGCTCGCCGCAGATCCCAAGCTTAATCCCTGGTCTTGCCTTCCGTCCGAGATTGCAGGCGATCTGCACAAATTTCCCAATCCCTGCGCGATCGAGGACCTCGAACGGATCGTGGGCGTAGATCCCTTTGCGGATATACTCCTGCAAGAACGTTCCGGCGTCGTCGCGGGAGAACCCGCATCCCATCTGGGTGAGGTCGTTCGTCCCGAAGCTGAAGAACTCGGCCTCGCTCGCGATCTCGTCGGCGGTGACCGCGGCCCGCGGGACCTCGATCATCGTCCCTACTAGGTATGGGATCTCTTCCTTACTCAGACCGTTCTCGGTGAGGACTTCCTCGGCGATCCGCACGCTCAGCTCGCGTTGCAGCGCAAGCTCCTTCACATGCCCGACGAGCGGGATCATGATCTCCGGCTGCACCTTGGTCCCCTCTTTGTGCACGGTGCACGCCGCTTCCATGATCGCCCGCACCTGCATCTCCGAGATCTCCGGATACGTGATCCCCAGACGGCAGCCGCGGTGGCCGAGCATCGGATTGAACTCGTGCAATGCATCGACCTTCTCTTTGATCCGCTCCGGCGAGACGCCCATCACGTCTGCAACCTCGCGCTGTCCTGCTGCGTCGTGCGGGAGGAACTCATGCAACGGCGGATCGAGGAGGCGGATCGTCACCGGCAACCCGTTCATTGCCCGGAAGATACCTGCAAAGTCGCTTCGCTGTATCGGGAGGAGTTTGGAGGTGAGCGGTTCACGGCGACCGGCCTCATCGTCGGCGAGGATCATCTCGCGTACGGCGATGATCCTCTCTCCGGCGAAGAACATATGCTCTGTCCGGCAGAGCCCGATCCCCTCGGCGCCGAACCTGATCGCGATCGCGGCGTCGTGCGGGGTGTCGGCGTTGGTCCGTACAGCAAGGGTACGGAACCGGTCCGCCCAACCCATGAACGTTGAGTAGTGCTGATAGAGGAGCGAGTCAGCTGCGGTCATCTCGCCGGTCAACACCTGCACGATCTCAGAGGGTTTTACCGTGATTCCACCGTTGTAAACCTTGCCGGTGAACCCGTCGATCGCGATGATCGCGCCCTGCTCGATCACTTGCCCATTAACGGTCATTTGCTTTGCGCTGTAATCGATCTGCAGGTCTCCGGCGCCGGCGATACACGGGCAACCCATCCCTCGTGCGACGACTGCGGCGTGCGATGTCATCCCACCGCGTGCGGTGAGGATCCCTTTGGCTACGCTCATCCCGCCGATATCCTCTGGTGAGGTCTCGATCCGGACGAGGATGACCGCTTTGCCGGCGGCGGCCCATTCTTCGGCCTTACCAGCGGAGAAGACGATCTGGCCGCAAGCGCCGCCCGGACTGGCGTTAAGCGCTGTAGTGATCGGCGACATCTTCTTTGCATCGATGTCGGCCTGGTCGAGGATCGGCGCGAAGAGTTTGGCAAACTCGGTTGCTGGTACGCGCCGGATCGCCTCTTCTTCGCTGATAAGCCCTTCTGCGACCATCTCTACCTGGGATCTGAGCCAGCTGAACGCGGTGCGCTTTCCGTTTCGGGTCTGGAGCATGTACAGGACGTTCTCTTCGATCGTGAACTCGATGTCCTGCATATCGCGGTAATGCTCCTCGAGCCGGGTGCGGATCGCGACGAGTTCGTCGTAGATTCTCGGCATCTCGTCACGCAGGTTTGAGATCGGCAGCGGGGTACGTATCCCGGCGACAACATCCTCCCCTTGCGCGTTCATCAGGTACTCGCCATAGAACTCATTCTCCCCGGTCGCCGGGTTACGGGTGAACGCAACGCCGGTGCCGCAGCCTGCGCCCATGTTCCCGAAGACCATCGCCTGCACGTTCACCGCGGTCCCGATCAGGCCGGTGATCCCTTCCAACTCGCGGTACTTTGCCGCGCGCTGGTTGTTCCACGAGCTGAAGACCGCGGTGATCGCCCCCCACAGCTGTTCGTTCGGATCCTGCGGGAAGGAGACACCGAGGCGTTCCTCAATCGCCCGCTTGAATGACTCGACGAGCCCCTTCAGGTCGGCGGCGGTGAGATCGGTGTCGAGCTCAACCCCTTTCTTCTCCTTCAGGTTGTCGAGGATCTCCTCGAACGGGTCGATCTCGCTCTCGTCCTCTGGCTGCATTCCCAGGACAACATCCCCGTACATTTGCACCAACCTACGGTACGAATCGTAAGCAAACCGCTCGTTCCCTGTCTTCGCGATTAGCCCGGCCACCGTCTCATCGGTCAGACCGAGGTTTAGGACAGTGTCCATCATCCCGGGCATGGAGACTGCGGCCCCGGAGCGTACTGAGACGAGGAGGGGGTTCGATCGATCACCGAAGACCCGCCCGGTCGCCCGCTCTAGCCGACGCAGGTGATCCTCAACCTCCGGCTTGAGACTCTCCGGATAGGTGAGGGCATGCTCGTTGTAGTAGCGGCAGACTTCGGTCGATAGGGTGAATCCGGGCGGGACGGGAATGCCGAGCCCGGCCATCTCAGCAAGGTTTGCCCCCTTTCCCCCAATTAAGCTCTTTATCGAAGTATCCCCTTCGCTCTCACCTTTGTTAAAAAAATAGACATATTTCACCTTTGAACACCTCCGATCGTTTTGTGTTCTACGTTCTACGCTTGATGAATCACAGGCCATCTGCTATCTTGACAGCAGCGGCTTCAACCGCTTGAGCAACGACTGAAGTCGTTACTACGATTACGACCATAGATTCTTCGGATAGCCTCCCAATCTCTCAATCCTCCCCGCCTGTTGCGTAAACCATTTCTACTGCTCGTCTTCAATCTCGGTTGCGAAGCAAGGCCGGAGGCCACCCCCTAGTTTCAAGTATTTTACCGTAAAGAGCGCAAAGATGAGCATTAAGGATCTCGTTCCACTCTCTGTGTGCTCCGC
>JAJOKK010000223.1:17466-20541 GCA_021129875.1 Candidatus Bipolaricaulota bacterium | reverse complement strand
AGATTTCTCCCTTCGGTCGAAATGACAATTCAGAGTTGACACGACACTAGGGTGGGCTACAAAAGCTGCGCCTGTGGACTGCGGCTATCGTGTAAACTTTGGTGGTAAAAGACAACCTGATCATCTCGGGAGGTGTGATAAACAGGATCGGCTACTATACCCCCAGGCTAAGAGCAAGCGCGTTGTCTTCCCCTTCGTGATCTTCGTGTCCTTCGTGATGAAATGGATCCATTACACAATTCTATACCCGGCGAGAGGCGTGCCGCTTCACCCTTTCTCTTGAGTTTGCAAATACACTCAAGACGCGGAGGCGCGGAAGGATACGGCTTAACCTCCACAGCGTGCTGGAAAGATGCCGCCGGGACGGCGGCGCTCCCAGGCCCTACTGCATGGATACCTTACTGTGCCGTTCCCTCGATATATTCGTGTTTTTGCCCGGGCCTTTCTTGGCGTTCTCTGCGTCTCTGCGCGGGTTGCGTAAGCAAGGCCGGAGGCCCATCGATTTAAGCCCCTCCTCCGAGGGCTTGCCTGTGCGTGTTCGCATGCAAGCAGGTCTCTGCGCGGCAACATCGCTGGATTGGTTACCCACATGAAACGCCGAAGAGCCAAAAAGATATGGTGTCCCCGGAACTTGGGCCGCGATTTCGCAGTGCATCCGCTAGATCACGAACAGACATCCGCAGTAGTGGCGACAGCTGGAGGAGTTCGGCAAGGAGCGCTGCTTGGTTGCCGTCTTGCTATTGCGTCCGTACTCCTCAGGAGTCGTTTGCGCTGTGTTGCGCCGGAGTACGGGGGGGCGCCCCCGTCTTGACGTGTAGTATCGAATACCGAGTCTCTCAAGCATACCAGTCGGCACGTGTTAGTGACAGTCCGCTGTCGCCCTGGTTGGGCTTGACGAGTAAAGTTTGATATATGTTGAGCTGCCCAACCTGGAAGCCAAAGGCCGAACCGGACATGAACAGCCGCCAAACGCGGTATGTTACTTCATCGGCAGCGCAACACGCCTCGTCATGGTGATCTTCTAGGCGGCGTACCCAGTGGCGTAGCGTGAGCGCGTAATGCTCCCGTAGACTCTCCAGATCGCGTACCTCGAAACCGCTTATCTCCGCCGCATGCTGAGTGGTGCTGATCGGCGCCAACTCACTGTCGGGGAAAACGTAGCGATCGCTGAAGGACGGCCCGTGTCGCGCCGGATTGGTGGCGCGGGCGGCGATGCCCTGGTTGAGGAAAACACCGCCTGGACGCAGCAAGCGCCACGCCAGCGTGAAATACTTAGGTAGCAGAGATTCACCAACGTGCTCGAACATTCCCACACTGACCAGTTTGTCGTACCCTTCCACCTCGTCTATCTCGCGATAATCGCAGACCTTTACGCAACACTGGTCTGCCAGCCCAGCTCGATGGATCTGCTCATTGGCCAGTTCAGCTTGCTGCCGGCTGAGGGTAATACCGACTGCTTCCACGCCGTAGTGTTGAACGGCGTACAGGACCAGCCCACCCCAGCCGCAACCGATGTCAAGCAGGCGCTCACCGGGGTGTAGGCGCAGCTTGCGGCAGATATAGTCTAACTTACGTTCCTGAGCCGTGTCCAGATCGTCATCGCACGTGGCAAAGTAGGCGCATGAATAGAGCATCCGACGGTCCAGCCACAGTTTGTAGAAGTCATTCGGTACGTCATAGTGATAGGTGACCGCCAACTGGTCACGGGTGATGGAATGACGTCTCCCCCTCAAGCGAGCTGCCTGACGGCCGGTGCGCGGATTGCCCTCGGATGGCAACCTCAATAGGTGCCACGAGTGGCGCAGTGATCGAGCCAAGCCCCAGCGCTGCCTTCTAAAATAGGCGGCCAGCGGAAAGACGGCTTCGATCTCTCCCTCAATGTCGAAGTCATTGTAGATGTACGCTTCGCTCAGGGCCAGTTCGGTCGGTGGCGAGAACATCTTACGCAGCGCCCCAGGGTGTTGAAGAACCAGCGTGAAGCGCGTCGGCTGCCCGGGTTCAGCATCCCACCGGCTGCCGTCCCATAATCGCACGGCAAAATCGCGTGGATGGTAATCAGCCAGCAATCTCTGAAACAAGGACAAATCAGGGTGGACTTTCCCATCGGTGGCCTTAGCCCGTTGCAATAGCATTGCTCTTCCTCATGGGTAACAGGGTGGTCTGACCTGCATTTTTGGCGCCTTTAATGATCCCCTTCGCTGCTTGTGCGGCTTGACAGAGACTACGGGCAATTGCGTACGGCTCTATTTGTAGTTGCCGTTCATCCCCCAAGGCCGGGATGACGCATCTTCCTGTGCCTTTCGGCTGCGCCGCAGGAAGGTGGGAATGTCAAAGTCGTCGGCGCCGACCCGGCTCTCCTGCTCCAATTTAGCGAGCATCGTATCATCTCCGAGTTGCGATATCTCCTCGTCCTCACCGGTGTACGACCTGGCAAATCCCGTGGCGATCACGGTCAAGCGTACTCGCTCCATGCCGTCACGGATCGCCGTGCCAAAGGTGATGTCCGCTTTGTCGGAGACGGCTTCCCGGATGAGAGAGGCGGCCTCGTTCACCTCTTCCAGGGTGAGATCGGCCCCGCCGGTGATGTTCATGATCACCTTGCGCGCACCTTTGATCGACCCGTCGAGGAGAGGGGAGGAGATGGCGTTCCGCGCCGCTTCCTTTGTCTTGCCTTCGCCTTCGCCTTCACCGATCCCCATCATCGCTGTACCTGCATCACGGATTACGCTCTCGATATCGGCAAAGTCGAGGTTTATCGTCCCGGGGGTGGTGATCAGGTCAGCAATCCCCTCAACCGCTTGCTGCAAGACCTCGTCGGCGATCTCAAATGCCTTGGTGATCGGTGTCTCCGCCGGAGCGACTTTGAGGAGCTTGTCGTTGGAGATCGTAATCAGGGCGTCGACCGCTTGTGAGAGGCGCGCAATCCCGGCCTCGGCCTTCTCCGCCCGTGACAGCCCTTCGAACAAGAACGGCCGGGTGACGATCCCGGTAGTTAGTATTCCGGATTCTTTCGCCAATGCCGCGATAACCGGGGCGGCTCCTGTTCCGGTCCCCCCCCCCATTCCACAGGTGATG
>JAJOKK010000223.1:0-17456 GCA_021129875.1 Candidatus Bipolaricaulota bacterium | reverse complement strand
TCCTCCCGCACCGAGTCCGCTTGTAAGCTTGCGCCCGAGTTGGAGAGCCCGGTGAGATCGCACCACTTCAAATACCTGGGCGTCGGTATTGAACGCGATCAGCTCAACCCCCTCTACGCGGGTGTCGAACATCCGGTCGATCGCGTTCCCCCCACCGCCGCCGACCCCGATCACCATCAACCGCACCAGCGGGGTGAAGTTTCTCTCGTCTGCCATCTTCTACCCCCGAAAGAAACGGTTGAACCAAGAGAAGAGCTTGTTGATCAATGAGCTCTGCTTCCGGTCGTATAGCGTCTTTTTGAAGTCCTTCGTCTCTACTGCGTAACGTAACAGACCGATTGAGGTCGCATAGATCGGCGACTCAACGATATCACGCAATCCGTGAATCCCTTGAGGGATCTTCCCTCGCCGCACCGATACGCTGTAGCGCTGATGGGCAAACTTTGGGATCCCATCAAGGAGTGAGGCGCCGCCAGTAAGGACCAATCCGGCTGGGACAAGATCACGGTACCCGGCGTCTTCAACCTCCTGCATCCCCAGGTCGAGAAGTTCCTCGACGCGCGGCTCGATGATCATGGCGAGCTTCTTCCTAGAGACCATCCGCTTATCGTCGCCCCCGATCGTCGCCACCTCGATCTTGTCATCCTCGGCCACGCTCTCAACGAGTGCCGTGCCCGCTTGCTTCTTGATCAGCTCGGCCTCCTCAATCGGAGTCTGCAAGCCGACGGTGATGTCGTTGGTGATGTGTTCCCCTGCGATCGGTATCACCTTGGAAAACCAGATATCCCCCCCGCGGAAGACGCTGATATCAGTCGTCCCTCCGCCGATGTCCATCAGGATCACCCCAAGTTCCTTCTCCGCCGAGGAGAGAACGGCGAGTGACGATGCGATCGGTTCAAGTACGATCTGCTCGATCGCCACCCCCAGATCCTCCACGCAACGGACCAGGTTGTGGACTGCAGTGGTCGACCCGGTAACGATGTGCACATCGACTTCGAGTCGCGCACCCCTCATTCCGACGGGGTCGATTATCCCATCCTGCCCGTCCACAATGTACTGTCGTGGGATGATATGGATCATTTCACTCGCGACGGGAAGCTGAATCGCCTGCGCCGTCTCCACTACACGCCGGATGTCGTCCTCGGTGATTACCCGGTCAGGGCGGTTGATGGAGACGGTCCCGCTGTTATTGATCGAGGCAATATGCTTTCCCGCGATCCCTACGTAGACCGAGCTGATCTTGATGTCGGCCATGTTCTCCGCCTCTTCGAGTGCCTTGCGGATCGAAGCTTTTGTGCGCCCGATATCGACGACGACCCCCTTCTCCAGGCCGTGTGACTCCGCCTTTCCCAGACCGATGACCTCAATCGTTCCATCGATCACGTTCCCGACTAATGCGACAACCTTGGTGGTTCCAACGTCCAGACCGACCACCACTCGTTCTTTCCTCATCGGTTCACCACCTTAACGGGGCGCAAGTATTGCCTCGCCCCAAAATCTAAGATCTATCGATCGATAATCTTCTATATTGATTGCGTTGAGTAGGGCAGCCAAGCGATCGATCCGTTCTCCTATCCCGTCATACCGACCAAGTATAATTTTTACACCGCCTTTTCCGTACATAATTACCAGATCCGGGGTGGAAAAGTCAATACGTTGAAAGGGGCCATCGATGAGGTTCTTCCGCTGAAGATAGGCGAGCGCAACGACAACGCGATCATCGACCAGGCGCGCCCCAGGCGCTTCCCCGGTCAGACGGGCGCCGCTCACCAAAAGGATAGAGGGATCGATCTCTTGCGCCGATTGCACGATCACCCCGCCTTCAGCCAGGAGGAGCAGGCCTGCCTCGTCGGCAGAACTTCGCATCACGGCAATCGGGGCCCGTTCACCCACAACGATCTCGAGAGCATGCGGATAGATGCGCCGAATAGCAACATCTTTTATCCACGGGAGGTCGCGCAGCGCAGCTGTAGCACGCTCAATCGGCGTTCGCAGAAGGTTTTCCCCAAGAGAAAAACCAGCGGCTTGCTTAATCTGTTCAGTAGAGACGCGATAGTTCCCTTGCACCTCTATTTCACGCAGATCAAAGAGATACAGCCAAGGTGCATACAGGGCGATGATGGCAGCAGTGATAAGACCCCCCCCCATGATAATAACCCGACAGACAATTTTTCTTTTCGATCCCCCCCTGATCACTGGTCGACTACCTCAATCTCCAATTCAAGCAGGATACGGAACCTTTTATACACCTTTTGGCGCACAATGTCAATTATTTCACTGATCTCAGCAGACTGTGCCCCCCCGAGGTTGACGATGAAATTGGCATGTTGTTCAGATACCTTGGCCATTCCGACGCGAAAGCCCTTCAGTCCGGCCTCCTCGATCAACCGCCCGGCGAAGAGACCGGGCGGGTTCTTAAAGGTCGATCCGGCGCTGCGCGCTGCCAGGGGCTGACGCGTTCGGCGCTCGGCCAGTAGCGCATCCCGATCGAACGTTCCACCGGATAGACACAACTGCGCCGAAAGGACAGGAAGCCGCTCATTGCGGATCGCGCTTCCACGGTAGACGAACCGGCACTCTTCTACGCCGATCGACTGGACCTCGCCTCGCGGAGAAAGAACAGTCACCCTCTGAACGATATCGCCGATCGATTGTGCCGGAATTCCCGCGTTCATTGCGATCGCCCCTCCCAGTCTACCCGGGATCCCAACAAGAAAATCGAGGGTTCTCACCCCGACACGACCGACCGCGAAGAGGAGGGCGGCGAGCGGTTCTCCACAGGAGACGTTCACCGTCTCCCCGTCAATGACGCTCCCCATAAGCCGCTCCGTTGAGATCAGGACACCGCGGTAACCTTGATCGGAGAAGAGAAGGTTCGACCCCGCTCCGAGGAGCATATGACGCACCTTGTGCCGGCGGCAGAGCTGGATAGCTCCGACCATGGAGTCGATCGTCTGCGGGGCGATCAGGCAGTCAGCCCTCCCCCCGACCCCGATCGTGGTGCGCCCGGCAAGGGGGAGAGAGAATCGAATTTCGCCGGGAAGTTCGCCGAGCGCACCGGCAAGCGTTGCCGGAACTACACCGTGCAGAAGCTCCCTTCCTCCAAGAAGCACGACAGCTCCTTTGTAACCGTCCAGATATCCCCAGCGCCGAAGCTGATGATGAAGTCCCCGGGTTCGATATACCCTTTGAGGAAGGAGACGACCTCATCCTTATCGTGAATCAGATAAGGCCTCGCCCCGGTCATACGAGTGATCGATCTCACGATGCCTTGCGAGGAGACTCCAGGGATAGGATGTTCATCTGCGGGATAGATCGGGGTGACGATCACGGTGTCGGCCTGCCGGAACGCATTCCCAAAATCACTGCCGAGTGCCTGCGTGCGGGTGTAGCGGTGCGGTTGGAAGATAGCTACAATCCGCCGTTCTCCCCACCCGGCGCGGATTGCTTCCAGGGTCACCTCGATCTCCTTGGGGAGGTGCGCATAGTCATCGACGACCGTCACCCCATTCTCTTCCAACAGCTGGAACCGCCGTTCCGGAAGACGAAACACGGAGAGGGCGGAAGCAGCCTCATCCAGAGGGATACCGGCGAGAAAAGCGGCGCCGATCGCACACAGGGCGTTGCACACGTTGTGATCCCCGGGGGCAGGGAGGCAGACCGGCCCGATCCTCTTGTTGCGATAAACGAGGTCGAACCTGCTCTGAAAATGATGATGACGGACTTTCGTCGCCCGAAGCTCGGCCGTTCGGTCTAACCCGACCGTGAGAGCGCCCTCTACCCGCCCTGCCAGCCGGCGCACGTTCTCATCGTCGATCGCGAGGACAGCCTGCTCGGACTGGCGGATATACTGTGCAAAGCTCGCTGTAATCGCGGAGAGGTCCCGATACGTGTTCAGGTGATCGCGGCCGATGTTGTTGAGGACGCCGATCGTCGGATGAAGGGCTAGGAAAAAACCGTCGCTTTCGTCTACCTCGGTGACAAAAAACTCCCCCTGCCCAAGACGCGCGTTCCCCCCAAGACCAGAGCAGTGCGCGCCGACTAAGTAACTCGGGTCCCGACCGACCTCGCTCAGGATGGTGGCAATCATCGCCGTAGTCGTCGTCTTCCCGTGCGTTCCGGCGACCCCGATACTGGAGTACCCTTGAAGCAGGGAGGCGAGCGCATGCAAGCGGCGCACAATCGGGACCTTCCGCCTCTGCGCCGTTTGGACCTCTATGTTCTCCCTCCCGATTGCCGAGGAGACGATCACCTCGTCAACCTCATCTTCCTCAATGAACCGGGTATCGTGCCCCAGATGGATGTTCGCTCCGGCCCGCCGCAGGCGTACGATCTCGTCATTTTCACACAGGTCCGAACCGGAGACCCTACTCCCGCCGGCGAGCATCACCGTGGCCAGACCGCTCATCCCTGTTCCGCCGATCCCGATGAAGTAGTACCGCTTGTCTGCGCTGATCATCTTCTCCCCCCTTCCGCAAGGGCGATGATTTCACCAAGAATCAACGTCGTCGCCCGGCGTTTCCCCAGACGACGCGAGTTCTGCGCCATCCGCATGAGCCGCTCTCGATCGCTCACCACTTGCTCAATCAGCCTTGCTAACCCTTGGTCCAAGATATCCTGCTCATCGATCAGTGCGCAAGCTTCCTCCTGATTGAGAAGGCGCGCGTTCTCCCACTGATGTCCGTCTGTGGCCCCTCCCCACGGGATGAGGAGGGCCGGTTTGCCGCACGAGGTGATCTCAGCCAGGGTCGTCGCACCAGCGCGGGAGACGACCAGGTCGGCCAGAGCGAACGCCTCCCCCATCCGCTCGATGTAGCGGCGTACGACCACGTTATCGACCCCGGCCCGCCCAAACTCCGCCCTGATCACATCTTCCTCGCCGGCCTTTCCGGTGACGAGAAGGATCTGCAACCGCTCGTTCCGTGCGATAGCCGCCTTGGCGCGGAGGACAGCGGTCGTTAATACCGCCGATCCGTGCGATCCGCCAAAGACGAGGACCGTCTGTCGCGTCGGATCGAGGCCGAATTTCCTGTACAGTCCATCCGTCCGTTGCGCAAGGAAGAACTCCTTGCGGATCGGGTTGCCGGTAACGATCACCTTGCGGGCGCGGGTAAAGGATCGCCTCGACTGAGGATATGAGACGAGCACCTTGTCGACTAGCGGAGCAAGGAGGCGGTTCGTCAGGCCGGCCACGACGTTCTGCTCATGGATGATCGTCCGAACAGGAAGAACTTTGCCGAGCATAGAGGCAAGGAGTACGGCCGGGAAAGAGGAATACCCTCCCATCCCGATGACGATCTGCGGACGAAAACGTGCAAAGACAACGATAGTCTCTATCATCGCCACGGTAAGAAGGGCCAGTACGTACAAATTCTGCAGGAGGTCCCCACGCGCCAGGCCGCGCGCATGAATCGGAAAGAACCGAATCCATGGATAGAACGGAAGTATTCGCGCCTCTATCCCTCGCCGTGTTCCTATGTACGCCAACTTCACCGCCGACTCCCGTTGCAAGAGCTCTTCCATCACGGCCAACGCCGGGTAGAAGTGCCCACCCGTTCCTCCTCCGGCTATCAGAACTCTCATTTTTGCCCCCTTTGTTTCGATATATTGAGCAACACCCCGACCATAGCCAGCGTAACAAGGAGTGATGTACCTCCATTACTGATAAATGGCAGGGTAAGACCGGTCACCGGCAGGATGCCTGTAGCGACCCCCAGATTTAGTGCGGTCTGCCCGGAGATGGCGACCCCGATTCCCAGTGCCAGAAGCCGGCCGAAGCGGTCCGGCGCCTGTCCGGCGACCACGAACGCGCGCCAAGTGAAGACAGCGAACAGGGCGATCAACACGATCGCTCCGATCAGTCCCAGCTCCTCCGCGATGATCGCGAAGATAAAATCGTTGTGCGACTGCGGTAGGTAGAACAGCTTGGCGCGCGACGCCCCCAGCCCGCGTCCGAAGAGACCTCCCGAGCCGATCGCCACGAGAGATTGAAAGCCTTGATACCCAAAAGAATCTCGGAACTCGCCCGGGTTGAAGAAAGCAACAATGCGGGCCAAACGGTAGGGAGCAACGCGAATCGCCAGATAAAGGAGAGGAATGCTCCCCAAGACAAGCCCCCCCAGGTGGCGGAGGCGGGCTCCACCGAGGAAGAGCATCGTCATCGTCAGCAGACCGTATCTCACGATCATCCCCAGATCCGGCTGATTGATCACCACCGCCGCCAAGACAAGCAGAACAGTGACGAACGGCAGGACCCCCTCGGAGAATGAGCGGATCATCTCACCCTTCCGGTCGATCGCCGCGGCCAGGTAGATGATCAGCGCAAACAGCAGCAGTTCGGTCGGTTGGATGGTGAACACGCCGAGGCGGAGCCAGCGGCCGCCACCGAGTCCGGGGAGCGGAAGAACGGTGAGCACAGTCAGAGCAAAGGCGGCAACGAGGAAGATATCATCAAGGTGGCGCAGGCGATGGTAGTCGAAGTGGGCAAAGAAGGCGAGTCCGGCTATTCCGATCCCGGCTGCGATCAACTGCCGTAGCAAGAGGTGGGTGTCGCTTCCGAAGTGCCGCAAGGAGAAGGGAGCGCTGACGCTGTAGAGCATTACCAGACCGTACAACAGAAGTAGAAAGGTCGTTATTAAAGTCCCCCGATCGACTCGTCCTTCCAACCTTATCCCCCTAATATGTCATCGCCCCATTACCCGGTGCGAAACAGCCCTACCAGTGCCCTATATGAATACGTCAATTGTCCCAGAAGAGAAAGGAAGGCTGTCAGGAAGAAAGAGAAAGTTTGCGACTAGAAAACCGGATATCTGTCTTACAAAAAAGACGGACCTATGACGGTGCGCCGTCCCTTTCGCTTATGCGGATCAGCCGCGAGAAGGCCGCGCCGCGGTCGATGTAATCGCGAAATTGGTCGTAGCTGGAGCAGGCCGGAGAGAAGAGAAGGGTATCTCCGGGGTGGGCAACCCCTTGAGCAATCCTGACCGCCGACTCAAAGTCGGAAGAGAGGAGGACCGTAATCTCCTCTCTACGCTGCAGCACCTCAAAGAGGAACGGGGCGGCCTCTCCGTAAACAACAACCGTACGGACCGATCGCTTCGAGATCTCCTCGGCAAGGGCGTCATACCCTCCTCCTTTCTGTTGCCCGCCCAAGAGGAGAACGAGCGGTCCGCGCACGCTGTGCAAGGCGGCCACCGCAGAGTCGGCGTTCGTCGATTTGGAATCGTTGATCAACCTGATCCCGTCGATCTCCCCCTCGTCATGCAGGCGGTAAGGGAGGGCGAACGCTTCTTCCAACTCACCCGCGCTGATCGGTCCGATGTCAAGCGAGGGGAAGATGGCGGTACAGGCGGCGATCGCCGCCTGCAGGTTCGACCGGTTATGCGGAGGGAGAGCCGAGACAGCCGAACAAGACGGCAGTCTCACCCGGTCGAAGAGCACCTTGCGCCCGGCGATCCCAGGGAAGGCGGAGGCAAGTCCGCTCGGAATGATCGCTACATCTTCTTCCGTCTGGTTGCGAAAGATGCGCGCCTTGGCCGCGGCATAGGCAGACATAGTCTTGTGCCGATCGAGATGATCGTGGCTGATGTTCAACAGTACCGCGACACGCGGGTGGAAGAAGAGGCTCTGTTCAAGCTGAAAACTGCTCGTCTCGATTACGAGAGCATCGCAGGTCTTTGCTTCCTCGACGATCGAGACGACCGGCGTTCCGATATTCCCGGCGACGATCGCTGCAAGACCTCTCCGCCGCAGGAGCGCTTCGATGAAGAGGACCGTGGTGCTCTTCCCGTTCGTCCCAGTGACCGCGATGATCGGAGGCATAGGACAGACCTGTGTCGCAAGATCGAGTTCGGAGATGACCAGTATCCCATTCTGCCTCGCCTCGTTGAGGAGTGGAAGGCGCGGGCTGACAACAGGGCTTAGGACGATCAGATCCTGCGTGAGAAGCTCCGCGGTATGCCCGCCCTCTTCGTAGGCGATCCCTGCGCCCTTCAGCCAAGCACGCGCGTCGTCAACGAGCGGATTGGAGTCGCTGACGAACGGCTCGACCCCACGGGCGAGGAGGAAATTGGTGACCGCGCGGCCGGTGCGCGCAAAACCGAGCACACCCACCCGTGAGATCTCCCGCCCGGCAAGTTTCACTGCAAGGCGGCTACGATCTGATCTTCGAGAACGAGGTCGGCGGAGAACCGCTCGATCTGCAGTGTAGCAGCTGCCACATCGTACAGAGCCTGTCGGGGAATCATCCCCACGATCTCGCTTCCCACAACCATCACCCCTCGCCGCGCCGCCTCGCGCTGCACCAGGTCGAAGACGAGCAGGAGAGGCGTCTTCTTAAAGTTAGTCAGGTTCATCGACACCTGTACGATCCCCTGGTCGGCGAGCGGAAGTCCCAACGCCTTGACATAGCGCAGCCCCCCGGTTGAGAAGCGGACTGTGGCGGCGATCTCTTTCGCTACTCTGAGGTCGGACGTTGCCAAGTTGATGTTATAGGCGATGAGGAACTCGCGTGCTCCGACCGCTACAACACCGGCGGTCGGGTGAATCCGGGACGCACCAAAATCCGGCCGCCACTCCGGCGCAGCAATCTTCTCTGCAAACTGCTCGAACCCGCCCTTGCGTATCGCGGCCAGGTTTCTCCGGCTCACGTCGGTTGCCGCTTCCTCATACAGGTAGACCGGGACTTCCAGTTCGCGCGTGATCCCGGCCCCCACCTCGCGAGCGAGGGCGACACAGTCGGCCATCGTCACCCCCCGCACCGGGATGAACGGGATTACATCGATCGCCCCCATGCGCGGGTGCTCCCCTTGATGCTCCCGCAGGTCGATCCTCTCCACCGCCTTCCTCGCCAGGGCGAGGATTCCGGCGGAAAGACCTTCTGGCTCGCCGACGATCGTGATCACCGACCGGTTATGATCGGGATCGGCGCTGATATCGATCACCCGGCGGCCTTCCCCCGCGGCTGCTGCCGCGATCTCTTCAATGATATCGCGGCGGCGGCCTTCGCTGATATTGGGGACACACTCGATAAGTCTATTCCACATCTTGATCTTGCTCCCTTTCTGCTTTCTCACCTTCGGCGGCAACGAGCGAGATGATCGCGGTCGCCGCAGTCTCTCCAGAGACCGATGCCCTAACCTCGGCCCGGACCAATCCCCTCTTTCTCTTCAGAAGCCGGGCCTCAAGACGAAGCTGATCGCCAGGGACGACCTTCCTGCGGAAGCGGGCCTTATCGACACCGACCAAGAAACCCAACCCTTCTTCCTCTCCTTCCAGGAGGAGGAACGCAACCGTCTGGGCCATCGCCTCCAGGATCAGCGTCCCGGGCATCACTGCCGGATGCGGCGATGGGAAATGCCCCTGGAAGACCGGCTCGCCGATCGTCACATTCTTCACCGCAACGACCCGTCCTTCCCCTTCCTCCAAGACGCGGTCGACCATCAGGTACGGAAAACGGAGCGGAAGGGCCCGTCTTACAGCTTCAATATCCCGTGTCATCTACGAGACTAGACTAGAAGAGCTGATCAAGTTCGAGCTTGACCCGATCGGTTATATCGGTCACCGTCGCCGTATCGCGGTAGATGATGACATTCCTGGTGCGCAGGACAAGATCGTAGCCGTGCTCCAGCGCCACAGCCGTCGCAGCCTGCACGATCTTCACCGTCGCAGCCTGCGTGAGGAGCTGATCGAGCTGGGTGAACGCGTTCTTCAGCTGCGTAAAGCGGTCCTGAAATTCTTGCGGGTCGAAGACCCCCACCCGCACCGTCGCTACTAGGTTCTTCATCTCAGTGATCACCGGTTGCGCCTCATCCCTCAATCGCTGGAGGTCGGCGTGCATATCGGAGAACCCCGCGGAAGCGAGCATCTTGTCGATTGTGCCGATGTTAATGTTCAGTTGAGCCTGCAGCAGCTCAACCTGCAGCAGCTTGTTCCTTGCCCGAAACTCTTCCTCGGAAATCGTATTTGCCATAGCCTGCTGCTGCAACCGCAGGATATCCCTCTGCTTCTCCATCGCTCTGTGGCGCAGGTCTATCACCGCATCGGTGAAGACAACAAACGCGCCCTCGGCGTCCAAATAGGCGATCCTGAGCGGGGCCACAGCCGCCGCTTCCAGGGCGGAAACCCGCTCTGCAAGCTCTGCCACCGCTACCCCATCTTCCCCTCCTCCCGCTGGGAGAACGAACTGCAGGACCACCGCACCGGCCGCAAGGAGCAACGCAATAACGGCTACCACTAATGTATTCTTCATGATCTTCCTCCTGTGTCGCTCAAACTAAAACATCGGGCCAAACCCGAACCCGAACCTAGGGACCAGCCCGAGATCCGGGCCGAGGACCCATGCCATATTCAATCGCACGAATATCCCTACCGCCTCGATCCCCAGTTCCACCCCGAATGAGGCCTTTGCCCCATCCAGGCTCACCCGGTCGAGGTCGACCCCGCCGTCGAAGAAGAGGGCCCCGGTCAGCCCTTCCACGATTGCCAGCCGGTACTCTATGTTGGCGTAGAAGAGCCGCTGGACAGACGAAGCCTCGGTGCCGCGTATCGTCGCCGACCCGCCCAGGTCGTAGGCCTGTGCACGCGGAAGGTCCTCCCCCCATCCGAGGGCGAGACGGGTCGCAATTACCTGATCGCGCTCCGCAAAGAATGGGAGATTGATGCGAACTGAAGAGAAGTGTACCGACTGCATGTTCAACTTGACGAAATTGGTCCCGGCAACGAACCCGCCCGCCTTCTCCACGGAGAGCATGCGCCGGCTCCCCTCGGTGGGGAAGCGCGGTCTATTCACATTATCGAACCGCAGCCCAAGGGTGACCGAATCGAGCGATTGCCAGAGCGGATCGCCGACCGCCTTGACCTGTTCGTGCGTATACGTAAGGACAAGGTCGGTGTAGTCGGCCCACGGATAGCTCACCGTCGCCCTACCCCCGATGGTGAGGAACGTCTGAGTCTGGTCCTGATCGACCGTCCGCTCCTCACTCTCACGATAGAGGTCGAACCCGACGCGGTCGAACCCTGGAAAGAAGGCGACCGTGCTGTAACCAAGGTTCCACACGGCTCTCTCATCACCGATCAGCCCGCGGCTGAACGAGAAGGAGATGTCTTGCCCGGTCCCAAAAAGGTTCCGCTGATGATAGTCGATCTTCCCGACAAGCCCCCCGTGTTCCGGGGAGAAGGCGACCGATCCGTGAATCCCTCCCAGCCTGTCCTGTTCAGCGATCGACACGGTCAGGTTGATCCGGTCGTCGACCCATTCGGGGACGATATCGACCGCCTCAAAGTAGCCGAGCGCCATCAGCTCCTGGTAGGCGACAGCGAGTCTCCTGCGGTTCAGGATCTCCCCCTCGGTGACTCCAAATACCTTATGGATCACAAAATCCCTGGTATGGGTGTTCCCCTCCAGGGTGATCTCGCCGATCCGCCCCTCCTTGATCGTCAACGTAAGAGTCCCTCCGTCGATCGGGCCGGCAATGAAACGGGCCATGGCGTACCCGGCGCGGTGGTAGAGGCTGTGCAGTCCTTCGATCACGCGAAGGAGCCCGTAGTTATCGATCGGCCCTACAGGGATCTCACCGAGTGATGCGGCGACAGTCTCAGGCGGGAAGAGGGTCGCCCCATCGATCTCGATCCTGTCGATCTCGATCGGCGCGTCGATCAGCCTGTGCTCGGTGATGGTCCAGAGCAGGCGGATCTCGTCCCGGGCTGCTCCCTGCTGGGGGACGATCGCGACGTCGGTGAAGAAGACCGATCCGTGGAGCCGCGCCATGACCTGGTGAATCGCTGCGCTCTCCAGGCATTCTCCCAGCGGAAGGTCGATCATCTCCAGGGCGACCTCCACAGGGACAGTCTCCAGGCCTTCAATCCGGTTCCCGGTGAGCCGTGTTTCAATGATCTCGATCTCCAGCGTCTCGCCGCGGGCGACCCTCCCCACCATGACCAGAGGGAACCCTTTTTCGTTGTAGGCAGCGATCACCGCCTCCAACCCCTCACTCAGCGACCGATTGTTCAGCACCTGTCCCGTCTGCACCTCGTGATCACGAAGGATGCGACGGATCTTGTCGGAGGACATAATCTTAGTACGGAAGAGGGTGACCCCGAGGATCTCGAACGGTTCCTTGTTCACGTTCCCGGTTATCTCCACCTTCCTCACCACCGGGTTCTCCACGACATGGAAGACGATCTCCCCGGCATCGCCGATCTTAGGGATCACCTCGCTGAACCATCCCAGGTCGAATATCGCCTGCGAACCCGCTCGCAGCTCATCAGCGCCGATCTCATCTCCGACTTGAAACAAGATGATACCTAGAAGATCGTCCTCACTGATCTCCACGACCCCCTCAATCCGAACATCAGAGACAGTAAGCGGAAATTCAACCGCCATCGTCGTTACCGACGCCAGGAGCAGGATCAACAACAGTATCCATCCTACCTTTCTCATCATCTCTCCTCCTCACAAGCTACGGTTTTCGACCACTGATCGGTCGATCGATCGATCTTCGCACGCGTATGTTCCATACTAAACTTTACCACCAGAGTATGAAGTTTCTGTGAACACTCCCGAACCTGTGCATCTGCATCCATCCCCGCCCGGTGACTCTCTGTTCCTTTCCTTACTTCCTTCAGGTCGTGGTCTCATCGATCGAGCGATACTGGATCGCCTCGGCCAGGTGTTGCGCCCCGATCGATTCCATATTATCCAGGTCGGCGATCGTCCGCACCACCCTCAAGATACGCGTATAGGCACGGGCGCTGAGGGAGAACCGGTCTATCGCCATCTCCAAAAGCCCCTTTGCCTCCTTGCCCAGCAAGCAGTATTTCGTGATCTCCTGCAGGTCCAACTGTGCGTTGGAGAACCGCTCCGGACTGTCTTGCAACCGCTCCCATTGTACCCGCCTTGCGCTCTCTACTCGAGCGCGAATGGAAAGAGAACTTTCCCCTTGCGGGCGCGTGAGCAGCTCCTCAGGGGTCAGTCGCGGGACCTCAACGAACAGGTCGATCCGATCGAGGAACGGGCCGGAGAGTCGCTTCCGATAACGCCGGATGTCGTAGTGGCTGCAGGTGCAGGCACGCAGGTGGTCGCCGAGATGGCCGCACGGGCAAGGGTTCATCGCCGCGATGAGGGTGAAGTTAGCTGGGTAACGAATCGAGACACCGGCGCGCGAGAGGAGGATCGACCGGTCTTCGAGCGGCTGGCGAAGGGTCTCCAGGACGCGACGATCGAACTCCGGGATCTCGTCGAGGAAGAGTACCCCGTGGTGGGCGAGGGTGATCTCTCCCGGACCGGGAAGGCCGTGTCCCCCTCCCACCATCCCTGCATAGGAGATGGTATGGTGGGGCGAGCGGAACGGAGGTTGGACGATCAGTGGCGACTCTCGTTCGAGTAGGCCGGCGCTGCTGTAGACCCGCGTCGTCTCCAGTGCTTCGGCAAAGGAGAGTGACGGGAGTATACCGGGCAACGCGCGGGCGAGCAGGCTCTTTCCCGCCCCAGGAGGCCCGACAAAGAGCAGGTTATGCCCACCTGCCGCCGCCACCTCCAGGGCTCGCTTCGCCTGCTGCTGCCCCTTAACCTCACCGATATCGACCGTAGGGGGGCGGGTAATCTGCGCCATCAGCGCTTGGCGATCGATCTCAAATGGTGCGATCTTCTCCATCCCGGCCAGGAACGAAGCCGCCTGCGTAAGGCTCGTCACCGGATAGACGGCGACCCCTTCGACAAGTGCCGCCTCTGTCGCGTTCGCCTGCGGGACGATCAGACCATCGAAGTTTGCATCGCGGGCGGCGATTGCGATCGGAAGGATCCCGTGCACGCCGCGCACCTCGCCGTCGAGCGAAAGTTCACCCACGATCAGGTAACGGGCAGAGGTGAGTGCCAACTGCTCAGAAGCGATGATGATCGAGAGCGCGGTCGGCAGATCAAACCCCACCCCTTCCTTGCGCAGGTCGGCCGGGGCAAGGTTGGAGGTGATCCTCTTCGCCGGAAAGGAGTAGCCCGAGTTCTTGATCGCGCTCCTGATCCGTTCTCTGCTCTCAGTGACCTCCTTTTCAGGGAGGCCGACGACCTGAAAGGCTGGGAGCCCCCCGGCCACATCGCACTGAACTTCTATCACTTGCGCGTCGATCCCGACCACCACCGCGCTCAATAGCCGAGCAAACATGTCCCTCCAACCTGAAAAGCGTCCCGGTAGAGCGTGATCACCTCGCCCTCCACGGCGATAAGATCGAAGCGCACTGCAATGCCACTCTCTACTCCGCTCAGGTAAGCGCGGGCAGTGGTGATGATTCGCCCGCGTTTGCGCGGGGTGAGCGCCGCCACCGGTCCGCCGAACCCGGAACTGGTACGCGTCTTCACCTCAACAAAGACCAAGCTCTCTCCATCACGAGCGATGATATCGATCTCCCCGAACGGGGAGCGCCAGTTGCGGGCAATGATCTTGTACCCCTGCCCACGCAGGTACAGGCAAGCGATATCTTCTCCCCTTTTCCCCACTCGACCTTTTCTATTCATCGTCTTTTGACGTCTTCAACACAAGTAGGAAAGAGTGTAGGCTCCTTCCCGCTGCTTTTCAATTCTGAGACCTGTCTTAGGATAGGACGATCCGTTGCAGGTAGTCCCCGAGTTCGATGAGGCTGTGGATATCCCCTGGCCCGCCATCGCGAACCAGTCGGATCGGGAGAAGGCCAGCAGCTAGAGCGGCTTGAACATCCCCCGGCTCATCCCCCACATAGTAGCCGGCTGTCGCCTTGAGGACGGCCTTCATCTCGTTCAGCATATCTGGAGCCGGTTTAGCGCGACTCAGGCTCTGGAGCGAGGACCCGCGGCCGATCTGTACACGAAACAGGCCGGCGAGTGAGAAACGAGTGACGACACGATCGACGACGACCTGTGGAGAGTTACTGACCAGTGCCATCGGGTATTTACAGGTGAGATCCTTCAATATACGGACGTCCGGGTAGAGGGTGATCGCCCCCGCGTTCAGCGCGGCGAGCTTCTCCGTGATATAGTGCTCCTCGCGGCGTTCCCACATCAGGCGAGGGTCGTCGATCCCGAACCGCCGGCAGAAGACGGCAGCGTTACACCGCATGTTCTTGATGTAGAGCGCGCGGATATTCTCCTCGTTCTCAGGGATCCCGAAATCGCGCAAGGTCTTCGTGAACGCCTCACAGATCCAGTTTACCTCGCTGAAATCTTCAGAGTCGATGATCACCCCATCCATATCAAACCCAAGAAGAGGCCTCATCCTTCGTGCACCGTCCGCTCGATCGTCAGACCGCATGAGGCACTGTCTTGCGCGCACAGTCCGGCAAGGAAGGGCTGCACAGAGACACAAGTCTCCTGCGGGAGCGCCCCGCGCTCGGTGATAGGGACCAACCGATTCACGATCCCTCACCATCCTCTGCATGCTCCGTTTCGAGGAGGAGCAACAGCTGGTTCGCCTCCTCTTCTGGCCAGTCAGAGAGATCGAACCAGTCCGACTGTTCATCAGCGCCGGAAGAGGGGTCCTCTTCCGGGGAGGCGGGGGCAACGGCAGTGAAGAGCATCGCCCCGGACCCGTCAATTTCCATCGTATACCGGTCCTGCGGCGGGACAAAGCCTCCGCTCCCCGATGCCTCGACGCGCCCGATGAGCTTGATCGTCGTACCGAAGACCCTTATCTCAAGGTAGAGCGGGCCCGCTCCCTCACCAGCAGCACCGCCGGTGAAAGAGACGTCATCACCAGCAATGCTCAACCCACCGCGAATATCGATCTCCTCGCCCGTCTGCAGCGCACCCCTGAGAGCAAAAACAAGCCAGGCAGCACCGCTAAGAGCTTTGGTATCCCCGCCTGCGGATCCACTGAACGCCCCGGTCGCCGTAAACGGGATCGCCTTCCCACCGTAGGCTATGGTCCCGGATAAAGTCAGATCACCGGCCAATGTCGCTGTAATACTCGTCCCTGAAAAGGAGAGAACAGCAGTCCCGGCGAAGTCTCCGCTCCCCGACAGGGCCGCTTCAGCGAAGGCCGGTGTGGCGAAAACAGGCAAGAGAACGAGCGCAGCGATTGTCACGATACAGAGGGTCTGTCTCATAATCACTCCTTGATTGCGATGGTGGGGAACTGATCCCAGCGATCGAGTATATCAGAAAAGAGTGCGGTTGTTTCAGCAGGGGGGGGAGCGACCGCTTGCAGGAACAGAGGATCGACTGTTGCGTTCCCTTTGTCGCAGGAGAAGAGATCGGGTGTCTTCGATCGATATTCTATCGGGGAGGAGGATCAGAGTGAAAGCAGAGCGGATTGCGATCATCGGTGGAGGAAACCTGGGGACGGCGATCGCCAAGGGTCTTGTGGCTTCGGGGAAGATCGCTCCGGGAAGCGTGGCGATCACGCGGCGCTCCGTCCACCTACTGGAGGGGCTGCGGCAGGAAGGGTTTGACGTGGGGAAGGAGAATCGACAGGCGGTGCAGGCGGCGCGGGTCGTCCTTATCGCTGTCCGTCCGAGCCAGCTCAACGGCGTTCTGCGCGAGATCGCCCCGACCTTCGCGCACAGGAGCAGGTCCTCATCTCTACGGTCTCCAACGCATCCATCGCCCAGATAAGAGCGCAGTTGGGAGAGAAGGTCGTCGTCATCCGCGCGATGCCGAACATCGCCGTTGCGGTAGGGGAGTCGATGACCTGCTTATGCGGGGATGAGGAGATCTCGCCCGGGGCGATGGAGACGGCGCAGGGGATCTTCGCCGCGCTGGGGGAGACTATATTCATCGATGAGGAGCAGATGACCCCGGCGACGGCCCTGTGTGCCTGTGGGATTGCCTTCTTCCTGCGCTCCATTCGCGCGGCCGCGCAAGGGGGAGTGCAGGTGGGGTTCCACGCGGAGGATGCGATCCGATTGGCCGCCCAAACAGCGAGAGGCGCGGCAACGCTCCTCCTCAACGACGGCGCCCACCCGGAGGTAAAGATCGACCGGGTGACGACCCCGCGGGGGGTGACGATCGCCGGTTTGAACGAGATGGAACACGGCGGCTTCAGTTCGGCGATGATACGTGGGATCGTCACCGCAGCCGAGAAGGCGTCGACGCTATACCCGGCTTGAGCAGCCCTATTCCTCACCATTAGTCGCTCCGCGCGGGTCGGAAAGCGCCACCCTTCTCTGAGTGCTACGTTGGCTTAACCGTAACCCCTTCTCCTTTGTGTGTTGAGAGGCAAGACCAGGGGTCTAACAGAAGCATTTTACCGCCGAGAATGGAACGAGATCCTTAATGCGTCATCTCAGCGATCTTTGTGTCCTCTGCGGTAAAATGCTTGAAACTAGGGTCTAATAGAAGCTTTCACCGTCTCGGGGGGTGTAGTAGCCGATTGGGGACTTACTACACCCCCCAAGAACGCAGAGCACGCAGAGAATGGAACGAGATCCTTAATGCGTCATCTCAGCGATCTTTGCGCTCCTGGGGGGTGCAGTATTCGAAGAGGGACTTACTA
>JAJOKK010000161.1 GCA_021129875.1 Candidatus Bipolaricaulota bacterium | reverse complement strand
AAAGTGCAAGAGCACGTAACGTACCTCGATCGACCGGCCTGCCGACGCCCAAACAACCTTGATCCATACACGCTGGCTCAGGGCCAGAGCGCAGAGCAAAGCCAGACTCCCCAGAACGATTCCCGTAATCATTCGCCCTGACTGTCTTCAGCTTTGCTCTGATCGGGCAAACCCGTTCGATCGGCGTCGGCAAGGATGACCTGAGCGTTGGTCACCCCTTGCTTTTCGATCTTCAGTTGAACGTGCTCCACCGCTGCCGGGTTGATGCCCAACGAGAGAACACTCTCCTTCTCACCCGCAGCGTTCAACGCCTCATAAGGACCTCCAAGCACGCCGTAGAGGGTTTCATGAGCAAAGGATGCAATTTTGAAGTGAATCTTGTCTGTTATCAGCATCTCTCCCTCCTTGCTCATCGCTTTCTCCGCGTGTTTCCTGAGTTATTTCAATTATAGCATCGATGAGGTCCGTTGTCATCAGAGCAATGATGCAATCTGTATCGAATAAAAAGACTGGTTTTGGGGCGGTCTTTCTAGAACCAATGTTGTAGGAAACTCGCGAGGCGGGTTCTCTACCTTCGGGCATCAAGCGTGTTCATCCTGGTGTTTTTCCGTCATCCAACAGCGCCTCCTCGATGCGTTTTGCCATGCGCTCGGTGATGCTGGAAAAAGCTAAGGAACCTGACATACCCGTCAAAGTGGTCCATAATTTCGGGAAGCCTCCTGGGCCGTAAGCATTCAGCAAACCCATACTGGCTGAAATGGGCTAGACCTCGGAGTACGGTGTCCATCCGTGGTTCTTTCCTCACGCGGACGCGGTTCAGGGATGGGTTTACTGAATACGTACCCTGGGCCCATCCCACAGGGCAGCGGCGATCTCCTATCTCTGGCTGTATTCTCTGTACTGCCGATCGCGTGACTTGTCTCGTGCCATCTCGCTCCCCCCCTGTTGGCCCTGTTCGCACCGTGTTTCATCGCTTCGCCTAGAAACGGCGGCCCAGATCCCTACCCCTTTTCAAGAGCTTCTGGGAGGTCTGAGGCTTCTTCTTGCTCCCAGGCTTAACGAGCTTGCCCAGAATCCTGTATCCGCCGTAGTGCAACACATTGCGTACGGCTCGTATCGCACCTCGACTCTCGGCAACGATGAAATTGAGCGGCCATGGAGTGGTGCATGCGGTGACGATGACGGCCGGCTTGCCCTTCTGTAGGGGAATGGGCATGCCACTGGCTTTCTCGCCCATGAACACAGGTACGTTGCGGTCGAATAGGAGTTTGAGTTGAGTGCTCATGTTCCCCCAGTGGGTCGGCGTACCCACGATTAAGCCTTGAGCCTCCTTGATCTTGCGTCCGACAATATGGGCATCGTCCTCAGGGAGAACGCATTCCCAGTCCGGTCTGCACTTCATGCAGGCGATGCAAGGTCGGGTTTCCAGATCGTATACATCGATCCACTCTACTTTATGCCTTTCAGCTGCACCATCAGCAACTACCTTGAGGAGCGTGGCTACGGTGCCTTTCTTTTGGGGACTCCCGTTGAGCACTAAGATCCTCATTTCAGTTCCTCCTTGTTCCGCAAGCGACTACGAAATCAAGGACGACCTGGTTGAACGCTTCGGGTTTTTCCATATTCGCGAAATGGCCTACCTCCGATAGTTCAACGATCCTGCAACCTGATTTCTCGCTCAATACTTCGAGTGTGGAATCCAGATTGGCGTTGATCTCCCTATCCAGGCCGCCCTTGACCAGCATCATTGGTATGTCGTGTTTACCGATAATGTCGGTGTAGTCGTAGTCGTCGATGTTCTTCGTGATCAGTTTGAGGGCGTCCTTCGACACCACGCGGTACATCTTGCCCAGCCGAGCGGCGGCAGCCTTATCCTCGGATGCTGTTCTGCTGATCAACCAAGCCATTCCTCTACGGCCGAGCAATCGAATAGCTGTCAGTAGAGACCAAACTACAAATCGGGAAGAATGGAGCTCAGCCGTCGTGCCAAATGTTGTCAGCGACGAGACCCGATCGGGGTCGGCTTCTAGCAACTCATACCCGACCAACCCACCTAAAGAATTGCCGACATAGTGCACTTTCTCAATATTTAAATATGACAGGAGTGCCTGCACATCGCGGGCAAGCTTCTGGACGGTGTAATCGGCTTCAGTGGGGTTGATAGGGCGCGATGAGCCACCGTGACCGCGCAGGGACACCGAGAGCACACGGAAATTCCGAGCAAAGAATTGCTGCTGTGGCTCAAACTGGTGCAGGTTTGGCCCCAGGCCATGGACAAAGAGCAACGTTTCCTCGTTCTCCACACCAGAGAGGGAGTATTCGATGTGCACGCCGGTACTGAGTGCCGCCTTCTGTGTCTCCATAAGTTAAGCTACCTCCTTCCCAGCAACTGCCACCGCTATGGCCAGAGCGGCATGGCATTCATCCTTATCTCCTTCTCTTTTCGGTGTTGCAGTAAGAAAGCGCTCCGGGCACCACTATCTAGCTCTCCACGAGCGTCGGAGCCGACTTCAGAGTTGAAAAACACGGAGACCTCCCGAAGTAGAGGCAGTTTAAGTAAAGACACGAAGACGTAAATAAAGAACAAGCTGCTGCAGTTATTCGCGTCTATCACCCCGCTTCCCTCACCCAGACTTCGCCGCTCGGTAGGGCAATTCGCTCTCCGTCCAAGTAGACGAGGAAGCGTTGGAAGCCGGTATGGATCGCGGGATTCATAAGGGGGAGCCCTCCATCCTCTTCGTGATAAGCGAGGACGTGCAAGGTCTTCTCGGTGCGATCGTACCGTCCGTCGAAGCGGGCGACGAAGCGATCACCGCACAGGATGGGGAGGACGTAGTACCCGAAGATGCGTTTTTGTACGGGCTTATACACTTCCCACATGTACTCGAAGCTCCACAAGCGCGCCAGGGCGCGACGTGCCCACAGGAGCGGGTCGAGCGGGGCGATGAAACGAGCTTCCTGGGCGAGCGTTGTCTTTTCGGCGATAGCAAGATTCTCTTCAGCCTGCGCAGAAGCGTAGAACGGTGTCTTGATCCCGGCCACCTCCACCACGGTGATCCTCCCTTCGTCGATCAGTCCTTCGGGGAGCTTGTCTCCGCGCGCTGCGCGCAAGAGCGACCATGCTTCGGCGTCTCCCCGCGAGGGGAGGAGGCCGACCGTGTGAACACGCTTTGTGAACAGGTACCGGAAGAAGTCATCGATCGATGGTATGGCTTCTTCGTAGAGCCGTTTCGGGATAACCCTCTCTGTAAGGTCGAAGTAACGGCGGTGGTTCCGGCGGTGGGAGACGCTCAGATCTCCTCTATTCCACAGGACCTCGAGCGCCCCGTTCGCTGCCTTGGTCGACTTCCAACTGCGGTGATCATCCTGGGCGGTGTTTAGCTCCTTCAGCTCGCGACTCGACAGCGGCCCGTGCTGGGCGATCGTACGGAGGACCGCGGCGATCGCCCCGGGATGATCCTGGTTGAGCAGCGATTCCCGGTTTTGTTCCCACTCTCCTCCCCCGGCGGCCATCAGGGCGCGGAACCAAGGGAACGTGTCGATCGGGAGCACACAGAGGACCTTGTCCCAGTACTCGAAGCCGAGCCGTTCGTCGTGGATCAGGGCGAGCGTCTCTCCCGGATGCACCCCGTTGACGCGGGCCTGGATGACGAGGTCGTGGTTACGCCCGAGGATGGGGAGCGGATCGAGTTGGAGTCCGGAAAGGTCCCGGAAACAGGTGCGGATTCCCTCCTTCCCCTCTGCGTACGAGACTTTATGCAGGCCGACCGCTTGCAGTTGGTAGAGCCGTGCCTGTTCGATTGTCCACCGTAGCGTCACTGAACCGTCACCTGTCCTCCACTGCTTGCGACATAAAGACGAACGCAGTCTACCCGACAGTGCGGAGGGAGGTCAAAGCGACGGCAAAAAGCACGGGAAGAGCGCTCTCGAAGAAAGGGTCTACATGCCTTGTACGCGAATCCTAAATGAGGAACAGGCGGGAATATCCGCGGGGATAGGTGTAGGAGGGCGACACGGATACGGGTGGTCACTGGACAGCAAGAGTGGAACCGTAAAACAGGCCAACAAGGGCCCGGAGTGACCCGAGCCCCTGTTGTTGGTGTTGGAGGAGGTGCTAGTGCCTCTAGTCGGTGCCGAAACGGATGTGAATCCGGAAGTGCCACCTTCCATCCGGTCCGATGAACCAGTGCCATCCGCTTGCCGGTATCCCGCAGTGCCATCTGCCGGCCTGCCAGTGCCAGGCCCCGCTGACACACCAGCCGGAAGGCGGCATCGGCGGTGGAAAGCAGGGAGGAGCAGGAGCCCAGGAAGGAGGCGGTACGTGTCCCCACCGTGGTGGGCAGCGGGGAGGAGGAGGCACGTGCCTCCAACCAGGGGCGACGGTGAACGAGATCCAGGCTGTCGCCCACGTCGGCCGAGGGGTGATCCCCATAATCCGTCCCCTAACGCTATGCGGAACAACGAGAGGGAACGGCTCTCTGAAGGTTCGGGGCGCGAGGTTGAGCGGTGTCATGCTGGCAAAGATCTGTAGGTGCGCTACCCCAGCGGGAGGGCTGACAATGAACTGATACGCACCGTCAGGGAGACGATGCGTGCCCGCGCCGACAAAGTTATTCCGCGAGAAGGCGTTGGGGAAGACCAACCGCACCTGACCGTCTGCTCGAATGCTGTACAGGTAAATGAAGGACGGTCGGTTGACTGTGAAGTAGACTGTTGCTGCCTCGCCGATCGCGTAGACCGGCCTGTCCATCCAGACGTTCACGCGTAAGGCACTGGGAACCGGAACTGGGTCGATTCCCAGCGGGCTGGGCGTACCTTGCGCGCTGACGGGAGCTGCTACCCCGATAAGCCCGATCGCAAGGATGATTAGAAATACGCTCAGTCGTAGTTTCATCTTTATCACCTCGCTTGGATCTACACCCGAACGTCAGACAAGTTTCAGCAGGTTGTTGTTGTTGGTTTCTTGCTATCTTGCAGTACGTATTCAGTAAACCCATCCCTGAACCGCGTTCGAGGGAGGGAAGGACCATGGATGGAGACTGACAGACACGGATTATTGCTGGAGTGCCGGCCAAGAGGCCGGAGTAATGGGTGATGAGTGAAGAGGGATGTTCTCTGTTCTGTGTATAGCAGTGTCAATCCGTGGTTCTAGGGCTATCACATTTCAGCCAGTATGGGTTTGCTGAATGCTTGCCTACGAATAGGCCCGAAAATCCTTGGATCCAGTTAGGCTCGCCCCCATCATGCCGAGTAGCCCGCCAAGGGCTAGGCCGAGGAGGAACCCTGCAAGACTGACTATCAACACCCGCGTCGGCTCTGCCAGGCCTGGGGCGATATAGAGGATTGTCTCGGGGTGGATGGTAGACAGGAAGTGGAGCAGGTAGATGACGACGATCAAGAGAAGGCCGGCGATGGCCCCGCATAGGAGGCCGACAGCGATGATCGGAGGCTGAATCACTCTCTCCGTGGTCCCGGCGAGGCGCATCATCCGGATCTCTTCGGCAAAGTCGTTAAACAGCTTAGCGAATGCAGACCGAGCCATAATCAGGCTGGCGACGATACTCAGGGCAAAACCGATCAACAGGCCGATCTTGATCGGCGTGGCAAGGGAGATAGCTTGCTTCTGCGCGATGGGAGAGGAGTCGACCCGCACTACTCCGGGAGCTATCGACAGCTCGGCGGCCAACTCGGCGGCGGCCCGCGTGCTGACCGCCCGGATCAGGAACAGCCCTTCGACCTGGTCCAGCCCCAGTTCTTGCGGAAAGCGGAAGGTGATCTGGCGCACAGCGTCTCGCTCTCGAATCTGCCGGTGCATCTCGTCGATAGTTGCGGAGGCGAGGCGTGGCGAGAGGTGAACATGTAACTCGTTCGGGGCAAGCGCCGGGCGGATCTCTTCTTCCCCCACCCCCCCTAGGAGGAAGAAGCCTGAGAACAGGGCCAGGCAGGCGAAGATGACGAAGAGTAGGGAGAGGAAGCGCGCTTTGCTCTTCACGTTTATCGTAGCGATAAGATCGTTCAACAAGAAAAAGAACGTGCTCATGACTCATTCACCTTCCCTTCGATCAGGTGCAGCTGACGACGTTCGCTCATCTGCTCGGGGAGCGGTCCGCGGACGGCGACGAGGAGTGTAAGTCCGTGCAGATGAAGTTCCTCTAATAGGGAACAGACCTCGGACTGCTCGGCGCTGCTCAGGCCGTCGAACTGCTCATCGACCAACAGGAGGAGCGGTTCATCACAGATGGCAAGCGCCAGCGCTAATCTGGTCCGATCGAGCGGCTGGAGTTCAGCGGCTGGAAAGGATAGATCCTCAGTCAGGCCGACCTGCTCCAATGCGGCAAGGGCTTTCTCCTCAGCCTGTTCACGGAAGTTGCCCAGGGCTCGCAGCCTGAACATCAGGTTTTCTATAACGGTCTTTTGCAACGGTACGAACTGTTGAGGGATGAACCCGATCCGGCGGCGCAGGGCGAACGCCTTGTCGTGGCTGAGGCGGGCGATGTTGCGGCCGCAGACGAGGATCTGGCCTTTCTGCGGTGGGATGTGCGTCCCTATGAGGCCGAGCAGGACCGACTTCCCCGCAGCGGCCGGGCCGAGGAGGAAGACGAATTCCCCCCGCTCGACACGGAGATGCAGATCGTCGAGTACCTTGATCCCGTCGTCGCTTGAGAAATGAACCTCGGAGAGCTGAATCATCACGGACATTGAGCGATCACGAACCTTTCCTTTCCTGCAAGATCCCGCTCGACCTTTGCCTCTACCAGCCCGCTCTCTCTCATCCGTTCCACAACGCTCTCTCCCTGCCCGTTTCCAATCTCCAGGAGGAGGCTTGCCCCGGGGCGCATGTGCTCTCTGGCTCTCCGGGTCAGTGCCTCGATTCTCTCCACCCCATTACGCCCTCCATCGAGGGCGACGCGCGGCTCGTGCTCCCGGATTTCGACCGGGAGGGAAGCCAGTTCTTCCACTGCTATATATGGCGGATTGGATACGATTAAGTCAAATTTTCCCTCGACCCGGTTGAACCAGTCACTCTCTAGGAAGTTGATCCGGTTAAAAACATTGTTTAATTCAGCGTTTTCTCGCGCCAAGCTCAACGCTTCCCGCGAAAGGTCGACCGCGGTAACTCGGGCGAGGGGGAGGTAGCGCGCCAGACAGACAGCCAGCACCCCAGAGCCTGTCCCTAGGTCGAGGCAGGAGATTTCGCGGTCGCGTAGAGCCAGGTCCAATGCTTTCTCTAACAGCTCCTCGCTCTCCGGTCGCGGGATGAGCGCCTCCTTCCCGACTCGAAACCGCAGCCCGAGGAAGGTGACTTCGCCGATCAGGTGCTGCAGAGGGACCTGCGCCCGACGTTCCTTGATGATCTCGCGAAACCGCGTCCGCTCATCCACGGTGAGCGGTCTATCCGGCGATAGGTAGAGGTGCAGACGTTCGACGTCAAGGACATGAGCAAGAAGGATCTCCGCTTCCAGCCTCGGCTTGAGTATCCCCCCGTCTTTAAAGTAGCCCCGTGTCCAGCTGAGGATCTCACGCACGGTCCAATCAACGCCCAGAGTCGTCCCCCCCTTTTTCTTCCCCGGTCCCCGGTCCGATCTTTGAAAACGATCGATTTTATCGTGTAGAATAGCATAATCTTGCGCTGAAGTCAAGGACTGTATACAATCAGCATTGAGCGTAGTTATAGAGACGTAGAGCGATATTCGTCTCTCGATCGGAGGTGGGTCGTGGTTGGGTTATTATTCATTGTTTTAGCAGGGCTGGGAGGGGGGATCTCTTTTGCCTACAGGTTCATCCCCTCAGGCGGCCCGATCCCGGGGTGGGCACTCAACCTGGCGGCGGGTGGCGCGGCCGGCTGCCTCCTTGCCGGAGGGGCACTTGTCATCTGGAAGAGGACGTATGAAGCACTGGAGAAAGAAGGGGTGGAGAGAAGGCTTATCAACAGCTTCCTCTGTGGGCTGCTTGCGTCGATCATTGGAGGGATTCTAGCTCTTGCTACCGGTCTCCTCCTCCCTGCCGGAGCAGGAGAAAGGATTATTCAGGGAGGTATTCTCATCGGTGCTCTTGCTCTCGGCCTGACAGCCGGATACAGCCTCGACCGCCCTCTTCTCCGTGGAGGGTTAGCGGAAGGTCTCCGCTCCTCCCTGCGTAAGAAAGGGATGGGGTCGAGTAAGATCCTGGATACGAGCGCAATCATCGACGGGCGCATCGGTGATCTGTTACAGACTGGGTTTTTGGAAGGGGCGATCCTCCTCCCTGAGTTCATCCTTGCCGAACTACAGAACGTTGCCGATTCCTCCAACAGCCTGCGGCGGCGCAAAGGGCGCCGCGGCCTGGAGGTGCTGCGCAAGCTGCAGAGCGACGAATCGGTTGCGATCAGTATCGTTACCCAGGACTACCCGTCGATCAAAGAGGTCGATCACAAATTGCTCCGCCTCGCCAAGGATCGCGGCGCTGTGTTGATCACCACGGACTATAACCTGAACCGGGTCGCTCAGGTCGAAGGGGTGAAGGTCTTGAACATCAATGAACTGGTGAACGCGGTCAAACCCCGGTTCATCCCCGGCGAGGCGATCGATATAGATGTGATCGACCGCGGCGAGGCGATCGATCAGGGGATAGGCTACCTCAATGACGGAACAATGGTGGTGGTGGCGAACGGCCGCCGGCATATCGGGACTAAGATCAAGGTGATCGTCAAGAACACCCTGCAGACCGAGGCGGGGAAGATGCTGTTCGTTGAACCGAGCGGGGAGTCCCCCCGCTGGGAGCAGCAAGAAGGGGGATGAATATGAAAAAGATTGTCTTTGCTGTGCTTATTGTTGTCGGTCTTCTCTTTATCGGTGGATGTGCCCTGCTGCGGCAGGATCAGCCGCAGCTTTTAAATTGGGAGCCGACCCTCTCGCCGGACGGAAGGATGCTTGCGTACGCCTCACCGGGAGAGAATGGGTTTGAGCTATACGTACGCAACCTGGAGACCGGTGAGACGACCCGGTTGACGGAGAATGAGGTCGACGATTGGGCACCCAACTGGTCTCCAAAAGGAGACCGCCTCGTCTACTCCTCTAATCAGGAAGATAACGTCGATCTGTACATCATCGAGCTGGGGACCTTGGCGATAATCCGCCTGACCACAGATGCAGGGAAGGATGTCAACCCGTACTGGGGGAGCAACGATAAGATCCTGTTCAATTCTGACCGCTCCAGAGCATGGGAAGTCTATATGATCGACCCTGATGGGCGGAACCTGATCGCGATAACAGAGACCCCGCCTGAGGGGTAGCCATGGTGGCGCCAATGGTCACCGCCGTTCTCCTCGCCGCTGGCAGTGGGTCGCGAGTCGGTGCGGGGGAGAACAAGATCTATCTGAAAATCAGAGGGAAGCCGCTCCTCTCCTACACATTGGCTACATTCAGTGAATCCCCCCTTGTCGATGAGATCGTCCTTGTCATCGCCGGTGATGATGAGCATCGGGCGACACCGCTCGTCGCGGGCCTGGCTAAGCAGGTCCGGATCGTCCACGGGGGACGGCGCCGGCAGGACTCTTCTCGGGCCGGTGTTGAACAGGCGAGGGGGAGGATCGTCTTGATCCACGACGTGGCACGCCCCTTCCTCAGCCGGGAATTGATCGCCCGGGTTCTCTCAGGGGTGGAAGAGCACGGGGCGTGCGTGCCCGTCCTTCCCGTGGTCGATACGCTCCGGTATCGCAACAAAAACGAGCTGCTCTGTTCTCAACCGGTTGAACAGCGTGGGCTGTTGCAGATGCAGACCCCACAGGGATTTGAGCGGGAGCTGATCGCTCGCGCCCTCGACTGCAACGACTGCCGATTCACCGATGACGCCGGCGCTGTCCTGGCAAGCGGGAGACCGGTGTGGACCGTCCCCGGCGATGCGATGAACCTCAAAGTGACGACAAAGGAAGACCTCTCTCTTGCCGAAGCGATCGCCCTTGTGCGCGGTGATGATCCCGGTAGTAGGGAGAGGTAGACCGATCGTTCCTAGTCAAGGTTGACATTCCTTCAGTTTCCGGCTATGAACTATCAAGCACCGGTAATCAACCGGTCGGCTGCGAACTGGATCTTCTTGCACCGTTCTTTGGCCTACAACGTGCAAGGGTTGGAATGGTGAAATTCCCGTTAGACCGGTAAGAGGAGGTATCCGGAACAGATGAAAAAAGAGGAGTCATCCAAACACACGCAGGTAGTCCAAGAGGTGGAGGGCTTGCTGCGTCAGGCGGTACCTACTCTGTTGCCCGAAGAAATGCTTGGCGGGGCATTGCAGATATGGCACGATTTCGCCGCCCTCACTGCTCTTGGTGGGACGAGGAAGCCTGTAATCTGGGCGGCGGCGGTGATCTACATATACGATCGTCTATACCTGGGAGATCTCTCCCAGGCTGAAACGGCCGTGATCTTTAATACATCAGCGATCAGCGTAAGCCAGAAATACCAACAGATCGTGAAGTGTTTGGGGGTAACGGTCCTTGACCCGCGCTATATCCCTGAGGAGCTCCACGAAGCAGTACAATCCGGGCTAAACCTCTTCCCTCAAGGTCTGTCCTTGATGAAAGCGCCACGCGGCGGCTGGTATCAGCGTATGCTGCACAAACTTTTACCGAGCATGAGCTCCTTACTGGAAGAGGAAGCCGATTCGGCACAAGACCTTGTCTATGCTGGGTGGGAAGCGCTCGATAGCCGATTTACCCCTGCGGATTTTGATACGGCCGCAGACTACTTCCTCGCAGCCCTCTCCATCGACCCGACCATGGCCGATGCGCTGAACGGGCTTGGGGATATAGCCGAGGGGAAGGGAGACCTGTCCGAGGCAGAAGCCTGCTATCGGAGGGCCTACGAGCTGGCCCGCGCTCAATTGGGGAGCGAATCGCCGCAATCATTTGCCTGGTGGTTAGACCATGATACACGACCGTACATGCGGGCGCGGTACGGTCTGGCGGGGGTATACTGGCAGGCCGACCGCCTGAGCGATGCGCTCGCCGAGTATGAGGCCCTGCTGCGACTGAACAAGAATGACAATCAAGGGGTCCGCTATTTCATTGGCCCGTTGCAGCTGCTCCGCGGAGATGTAGAAGCCGCACTGCACGCCTATGAACAGTTTGCAGAGGATTACCCCGATGATTGTGACGATCCGCACCACACCTTCTGCTGGGGTCTGGCCCTTTATCAGGCCGGGCGCCTTAGTGAGGCAGTAGTGAAATGGAGGGAAGCATGCTTTGCGAACATCTACATTGCGCCGCTCCTCTTAGCCGAACCGCTGCCGACGGATGATCTCTGGTTGTTCACAAACTTGGATTGGCCGGACTACGCAGAGGATTATCGTGACTACTACGGGAAGTTGTGGGATAGGTGGCCGCAGGCGCTCTTCTGTCTTCGCCGGCTGTGGAACGATCTGCAGATGCAAACCGACGTTGCGCGGTGGCTGCATTTAGGCAAACTTTTAGGAGAACTGTCAGAGGCGAGGAAAGCCGGCAGTGAAGAAGAAGCGCCGGGCGAATGGGAACAATTGATCGAGGAGCGCCGAGGGATCGAAGAGCATGAACCGGGAGTAGATATGCTCAGGCGGGTGGTAGACGGCACAGAAACGACAGGTTAGCACACTGTTTGCAATGCACTACCGAGATGGTATTGATCAATTTCAGCACATGGTAAAAGACCCTGCTGCAAATTTGCTTCTCGGTCAGTTCGCCGAACTATCTTGGCTGGTTAGACACGAAATTGATGCATAAACCACTCAAGCTTAGCTCATAACTGCAATAAGCTGTTCGCGATCTACGGCCAACAGCCAGCACGAATAGAGCTACTGAATTTAACTCCGAGCAGGTCGTCGGCATGGAGTGCCATTTGAACCAGGCTGGCGGATTTTATCCTCTTTGCCATAAGCGGTCGCAGTCCGAGAGAGCACTTTGCCGAAGCACAGCCGTTGGTAAAGGCCTCGCTGTTTACTCGCTATCCGTATGTGCTCCGCCGCGGGGCAAGGCCTGTATCTCAGATCGTTCCCCTGATAAACAGTCTTGTTCTGTGTAGAGCTTCTACAGCGAGCTTGGGTGCTGGACTTTCGGCGCGAAATCAGCCAATATTCGCCTTCGGGAGGTGTGTATATTGTGAATAATATCAAGGTTGCGGTCATCGGTCTCGGGGCAATGGGCGGCGGGATCGCCAAGATGGTGTTGGGCAAGAAGGGTCTCTCCCTTGTCGGTGCGTACGCCCGGCGGGAGGCGAAGGCCGGCAAGGATTTGGCAGAGGTGATCGGTCTGGATGGGCAGACGGGCGTAATCGTCACAAACAGTATGGACGAACTCCTGGCTGCACGCGCGGATGTAGTAATCCATGCAGTGACATCGTTTGTCGAAGAGGCGTATCCTGAGATCGTCAAGATACTGAGCGCCGGGCAAAATATCGTCTCCATCGCGGAAGAACTAGCTTATCCACAGGTGGGAAGCCCTGATCTGACCGCCAAGATCGACGAGGTTGCCCGGGCCGGTGGGGTGACCGTTCTGGGGACCGGCATTAACCCCGGATTTGTGCTGGACGCTCTGATCCTTACGCTGACCGGGGCCTGCATCGAGGTGAAGAAGATCAACGCCTCTCGGGTGAACGACCTGTCGCCGTTCGGCAGCACGGTCATGCGTACGCAGGGAGTGGGGACGACGGTTGAGGAGTTCGAGAAGGGTTTGGAAAACGGCACTATCGTCGGCCACATCGGTTTTCCGGAGTCGATCGGGCTGATTGCGGATACCCTGGGCTGGGAGTTGGATGAGGTTGTGCAGACCAGAGAGCCGATCATCTCCAACACGTACCGCGAGACACCGTACGTCAAGGTGCACCCCGGGATGGTCGCCGGGTGCCGGCATGTCGGCATCGGCATGAGGGCTGGTGAGCCACTCATCACGCTGGAGCATCCGCAACAGATCCATCCGGGAGAGGAGGGTATAGAGACCGGCGACTACATCCGGATCGAAGGGACGCCCGAGATCAACATGGCGATCAAGCCGGAGATACCAGGGGGGATCGGGACTATCGCTCTTGCCGTCAATATGATCCCGCAGGTGATCAACGCTGAGCCGGGTCTGACAACAATGGCTGACTTGCCGATTCCCAGGGCGTTTGCGTAGACCGTTGGGAAAAGAGGAGGGGAAGATGGAACCGCGCGCGTCTATCGGCGATTGGGTACAGATAGAGAGGATCATCCTCCGGGTCGGAGAACGGGCGCCGCAGGTGCCGGAAGACACGCAGGCCACACCACTGATCTCTCGCGTGAAGGGCTTTGCCCTGCAAGAGGGGGCGATCGGGGAAGAGATGGTGGTGGAGACGGTGATCGGCCGCCGGGCGAGCGGGCGGCTGGTGGCGATCGAGCCCAGCTACAGCCATGACTTCGGGGGGATGATCCCCGAGCTTCTGCCGGTGGGGGGAGAGGCGCTACAGGTGCTGCGAGATCGGGGAACGGCAGCCGGCGACAAGGAGGTTTCGCAATGACAACGGTGCGGGACAGTTCCTACTCAGCTGTTATGGCCCGCAGGAATGAGATCCTGTCGCAGGCTCTCGGCATGGACTACTCCAAGTTCGAACGCGGCGGCCTGGCCTTTGATTACGAAGCGATGATGGATGAGACCGGCTTTTCCCTGGACCAGGTGCGCACCGTTCAGGCCGAAACTGGGGTGGGAAACACGCCCCTCTTAGAGCTGCGGAACATAACCGAGCTGGTTCGTTCCCTGGCCCGGCCGGGGAAAGGGGCGCGGATATTCGTTAAGGACGAGGCGGCCAATCCATCGGGGAGTTTTAAGGCCCGGAGGGCTGCGGTGAGCGTCTACCAGGCCAAGCAACAGGGGTACCCGGGTGTTATCTCGGCGACGAGCGGGAACTACGGGGCAGCGGTCGCTTCGCAGTCCTGCATGAGGGCCCTGAAGTGTATAATCGTCCAAGAGCTGTTCGACGGCCGGATGGTCGGCCAACCGGAGATCATGGAGAAGGGCCGGAAGTGTGAGGCCTACGGCGCCGAGGTGATCCAGCTGACAGTCGGCCCCGAGCTGTTCTATGTGATGCTCCTGCTGTTGGAAGAGACGGGCTTCTTCAGTGCATCCCTCTATACACCGTACAGCATCGCCGGGATCGAGACGCTGGGATACGAGCTGGCCGAGCAGGTCGTGGCTGACTGCGGTCGCAAACCGGATATGGTCGTAGTGACGCATGCCGGAGGGGGGAATATCACTGGCACGGCGCGCGGCCTGCGCAAGGCCGGCTGCGAAAAGACCGTGGTGGTAGGGGCGAGTGTGGATCTGAAGGGGCTACACATGGCGAGCGATCGTGACTTCAACCGCAAGTCATTCACCACTGGGCATACAGGGTTCGGCGTCCCCTTTGCCGGCTGGCCGGATCGGGCCGATGTGCCCAGGAACGCCGCTCGCCCTCTGAGGTATATGGATCGCTATGTGCTGGTCCATCAGGGCGAGGTCTTCTACGCCACTGAACTACTGGCACGTCTGGAAGGGTTGGAGCGGGGACCGGCAGGGAACATCTCGCTGACCGCGGCCTTCGCGCTGGCGCAGGAGATGGACCGGGATGAGGTGCTCGTGGTCCAGGAGACAGAGTATACCGGGGCGGGGAAGCATTCGAACGCGCAGCTGACCTTCGCCCGCGAGAACGGGATTGTCATCCGCCGCGGCGACCCGGCGGAGAACGTGCCCGGCAGATCGATCGTCATCCCGGAGGACCACTCCCAGATTACGGCGAGGGATTTCCCGCTCGATCGGTTGCGCCGGTCGCTGGTCCGCAACGCGGTCGGAAGCGCCGGCGTGGACAAGATTACCCAGGCGGATGTAGCTTTTCTGATCGAGGAGACCCGCGCAAGCAGGGATCTGGTGATTGAGGAGTTGAAACGGCTGGATCTCCCGATCTGCTGAACGGACAAGCGCTGTCTTTGCGCACGGCGGAAGAGGCAGGCGGACCCACCCCACGCGATCGTAGAGGCGTAACGTAATCTCATACCCGGAAGGGCCGGATTGGAGGAGGGAGCTGAAGAATGAGCATGAATAAACGTGAGCACATCAAGCCGCGTGATGATGATTTTGCGGTGAGGCGACAGCGCCTCGCCCGTCTGTCGGACGAAGAACTGAGATCCCGTTTTTGGAGTCTTACCACGGAGATCGTCAGACCATTGATCGATCTGGCCTATGGACATACGACCCCGTCGATTGAGCGGTCCGTGCTTTTGCGGATGGGTTTCTCCAGCATCGAGGCGAAAGAGATGGTCTCCCGAATCGTTGCCGTCGGCCTCCTTGGGAAGGGGGCCGGTCATGTAGTCCTCAAGATCTCCGCCTCCAGGGGGATTTCCTCTATACGGGAGGCGGGGCTTGAGCTGTTGCGCGGCATCTCGGATGAAGAACTGAGCGCGCTGTTCGCGGAGAAAGGGGGCGACGGATGACCCTGCGCAAGGAAGAGAAGCTGGATATCCATGAAATCCTCAAAGATCTTGAGAACTATAGACCCCGGCGGAGGGGGTGGCAGTGGCGGGCACCGTATACGGGTGACAGCGAGGGTCTGAATGCCTTTCCTTACCGAGAGATCGCGGCATTGCTAAAGCAGAGCATCCCTCTGCCGGCGGCTGAGCGCAGCTTCGGGGGGATCGACCCGCAACCCGACTGCGTGATCACCACGGAGATTGCCTCTGGCCGTTTTGAGGACGACATCCGTAGGATGAGGATGGCCGCCTGGCACGGTGCCGATCATATGATGGTGATCCGCACCGCCGGGCAGAGCCATTTCGACGGGCTTATCGAGGGAAGTCCCGAGGGTGTCGGAGGGGTCCCGATCACCAGGAAGCAGCTACGTGCTACGCGCAAGGCGCTCGACCTGATAGAAGATGAGGTCGGCCGGCCGCTCAACTTCCATTCGTACGTTAGCGGGGTGGCCGGGCCGGAGATTGCGGTCCTGTTTGCCGAAGAAGGGATCGCTGGCGCGCATCAGGATCCGCAGTACAACGTGCTCTACCGGAACATCAACATGGTGCGGTCGTTCGTGGACGCCGCGGTCGCTAAGACGATCATGAACGCGGCGGAGATACTGCAGATAGACGGGGCGCACAACGCCAACGCCACCGCCCGTAAAGCGTGGATGGTTATGCCGGAGCTTCTGGTGCAGCACGCGATCAACACCTGTTTCTCGGAGATGGTGGGGATGCCTCGCGAGCGCATCGCCCTCTCGACTGTGCCGCCAACTTCGCCGCCGCTCCCTGCGCTGACGATGGACCTCCCGTATGCCGTTGCCGTGCGCGAGCTCTTCTACGACTGCAAGATGAGAGCGCAGATGAACACCCGGTATATCGAATCCGATATACGAGAAGCAACGGTCGCCCACGTTCTCAACCTCCTCATCTCCCGCCTGACATCGGCCGACATTCAGAGCACAATCACCCCGGATGAAGGACGGAATCTCCCCTGGCATCAGAATAATATCGCCGCGGTCTGTACGGCTAAACAGGCGCTGACCGGGATGGACGGGCTCCTGGAGATGGTCCAGCTGCGGATGGACGGTCCCCTGGGGACGCGAAAGCGGGAGATTATCGAGCGGGCGGTTCTTTTCCTGGAAGAGATCAACGACGCCGGCGGGTACTTCGAGGCGGTGGCGCAGGGGCACTTCGTCGACTCCGGCGAGTTTCCCGCCCGCAACGGAGACGGGATCGCCCGGGATCCAGAGGGCGGGATCAGTGCGGGGAGTGTGGTCCCTCGCGATGACGAATATCTTGCCCCGGTCTGTCACCACTTCGGATACAACAACCTGCCCGTGAGCGAAGGCAGCCCGTGCAGCCCCATCGGAGGATGCACCTTCTGCAATCCGGATAAGATCGTCTATATCGATGAACTCGATCCAGAGGACAACGTTGAGCAGCGGCTGGCAAAGGTCGAGTCCGAAGCGGGCGCGGATGCGATCAGACCTGAGGTGATCTGGCAGGGAGACGGTGTCGTCACTATCGGTCTTATGTTGCCGACAGCGGAGGAGCCTGCGTTTTACGCCGCACTGGAGATCGCCGCCCGGATGGGGCTGAAGGATCCCGAGGTCATTCATAAGGGCGTGCTGCACCCGGCCGAGGGGTCCTACCTGGAAGTCAAAGGGACCTTGGATCTGGCGATCAGAGAAGACGAGCTGGTGATACCTGAAAAAGCAGAGGTTATCACAGCGGATGAGGTACGCGCCGATATTCTGGCGCAACCGCTGCGGGTGGTAGCGGCGACGATCGGCGAAGATGAGCACTCAGTCGGACTGCGGGAGATCATCGACATCAAGCACGGCGGTCTCGAGAAATACGGCGTTGACTGCGTCTACCTGGGGACTTCGATCTCGGTGGAGAAGATGATCGACGCTGCGATCGAGACTGAGGCCGATGCTATCCTCATCAGTACGATTATCACCCATGCCGGTGTGCATCGGATGGGTATGAGCCGGCTCGATCAGCTGGCGCGTGAGAAAGGGATCCGCGAGCGGATCATCCTGGTCGGCGGCGGAACACAGATAACGAACGATATCGCCAAAGCTTGCGGCATAGATGCCGGATTCGGCCGCGGAACGACCGGTCTAGACGTAGCTGGATTCCTGGTTCGCCGCCGACGCGAGATAAAAAGTGATTAGATGACATTGCATATAGATCTGTTGGTCGCTGAGATCGGCAGCACCACAACCACTATCAGTGCATTCGACCGGCTAAGCGAAAGTGAACCGCGATTTCTCGGTCAAGCCTTCCACCCGACCACAGTCGAAGAGGGAGACGTGTTGATCGGGCTCTCTGGCGCAACAGACGCGCTCTCTTGCTCGCTGGGCGTCTCTGGGATCGAGCCCAAGGAGATGGTCGCCACCTCCAGCGCCGCCGGGGGGTTGAAGATGACCGTCCACGGTCTGGTCTATGAGATGACCGTGAAGGCGGCGAACGAGGCTGCCCTCGGCGCCGGCGCCATCGTCAAGCTGGTGACGGTGGGGGAGATCTCCCCGGACGATCTGCAGCGGGTGCGCGACCTAAAGCCGAACATCATCCTCCTGGCCGGGGGGGTCGATCACGGAGAGCGCAAGACCGCGCTGTTCAACGCCCGGCTTCTTGCGCGGCTCGGCCTTGACATCCCGATCGTCTACGGCGGGAACATCGCGTGTCGGGACGAGATAGAGCGGATACTCGGACCGAAGACCTGTATCGTGGATAACGTCTACCCTCGCATCGATCAACTGAACGTAGAGCCGACCCGCAAGGTCATCCAGGAGGTCTTCGAAGAGCACATCGTACAGGCGCCCGGAATGACCAATGTGCGGGAGATGGTCACCGGGACGATCATCCCCACCCCGGCGGCGGTGATGGAAGCTGCCCGGCTGATCCGTGAATTGATCGGTGACCTGGTCGTTGTCGATGTCGGTGGAGCGACGACTGACATACACTCGGTCACCGAGGGCTCCGAAGAGATCGCCGCGATGCTGGTCGCCCCCGAACCGTTTGCCAAACGAACAGTGGAAGGCGACCTGGGCGTTTTTATCAACGCGGGACACCTTGCCGGGCAGTTGGGAACGGAGAAGATGGGCCGCGAGCTGGGTTTTGCTGTCGAACCGCTCTTGGATGATTGGGGACAGATTCCCGATGATGATCGTGCCCGCAGCTTGGTCTTGCGGCTGACGCAAGGGGCGGCGGAGATAGCGATTTCCCGGCACGTCGGCCGGACCAGCCATCTCTACGGCCCAACCGGGCGGGTCAGTATCGCCGAGGGGAAGGATCTCACTGCTGTCAGATGGTTGATCGGGACGGGCGGGCCGTTGACCCGCCTTCCCGGCGGGCAAGAGGTCCTGGAGGGGATCATGGGCAGGAAGAGGCCGATGGCCCTCATGCCCAGGGAGGCAGCCGTCCTTATCGACCGTGACTACATCATGGCCGCGGTCGGCGCCATCGCGCAATCCCATCCGCACGCCGCAGGGCGGCTCTTGGCCCGGTCTTTCGGTATAACCTTGCCGGTCGGGGTCTGATGCAACAGAAGCTTTCACCGCGGAGCACGCAGAGAGTGGAATAGGAACCTTAATGCTTGCCCCCTCTGCGGTAAAATGCTTGGAACCAGTGTGTGGCCTCCCTGGCTGGCAGACAGGCGGCCTTGCTTCGTAACCGGTTTCCGGCTTTGCTCTGCAACGGAGATTGAAGACGAGCAGTAGAAAGGGTTTGCGCAACAGGCTGAGGTAAGCGGTCGTTTAGACGGCCGATGTTATGTTGTTACGCCGGCAGGAATGGGAAAGCCATGATATCGGCCTGTGCCGGTGGGCCTGACTCCAAGGAGGGACTGATCATGATCGCTGACCGGCAAAAACCACACTGCCCGCGGGTGACGATCGATCTTACCAAGCTGAAGGCGAACGCGACGCGGATCATCCGTGCCTGCCGGCGCCACGGGATCGAGGTGACCGGTGTTGCCAAGGGTGTTGCTTCACACCCTGCCGTGGTCAGTGCCCTGGTCGAAGCGGGGATCGCCAGTCTTGGTGACTCCCGGCTGGCCAACCTGAAGCGGATCCGAACGCTCGACCTCGGTGTGGAGACGGTCCTTCTGCGTCTGCCGCAGCCGAGTATGGCCGCCGCTGTAGTCGAATTGGCCGATGTCAGCCTGAACAGCGAAGCGGTCACCCTGCAGGCGCTCGATCGGGCGGCCGCTGCGGCCGGGAAGGTGCACGGCGTGATCCTGATGGTCGATGTGGGAGACCTGCGGGAGGGAGCGATGCCCGGCGATGTCGCAGAACTGGCCCGCGTCGCAGAGCAGCTGCCGCGGATCATGGTCAGAGGAGTGGGGACGAACCTCGCTTGCTACGGCGGGGTGAAGCCGGATCGCACACACATGACCCTCCTCCTTGAGGCGAGGGATCGTGTGGCGGATGTCCTGGGGTATGAGCCGTCGCTCGTCTCCGGTGGAAACTCCGCCAACTGGCTGCTGATGGAGTCGGGACGGATGCCGGTCGGGATCAACCACCTACGGCTCGGCGAAGCGATCCTACTGGGAACAGAGGCCACGGAGGGCCGGTTGATTTCTGGGATGGCGGTCGATATCTTTCGCTTGGATGCCGAGGTGATCGAGGTGAAGATCAAACCTACCGTCCCGCAGGGGGAGATAGGGAAGGACAGTTTTGGGGATACTCCCACCTTTGCCGATCGGGGTGAGCGGCTGCGGGCGATCGTGGCTGTCGGACGGCAGGATGTAGTACCAACAGGGCTGGTCCCGACCCTGCCCGGGGTGGAGATCATCGGTGCCTCATCAGACCATATGATCCTCGATGTTCATGCGGCCAAGAAGGCACCTCAAGTCGGGGAGATCCTCTCCTTCACCGTCACCGGCTATTCGGCCCTCCTCGCCCTCTTCACGTCGACGTACGCAGCAAAGACCTCTCACGGCTGACCGATCAGAGCCGGTCTTCTGTCTTCCGTGTTGGCTCTATTACTGTTAGCTTGTCGATGATGGCATTGGGTAAATGCTTTCACCGCCGAGGAAACAACATCGAGATCTTTGGTTTTGTGGTTCCCTGCAAACTCTCCGCGGTCTCTGCGGTAAAGTGATCGCTGGTTAGACAAGGCG
>JAJOKK010000079.1:32609-45671 GCA_021129875.1 Candidatus Bipolaricaulota bacterium | reverse complement strand
TAAGTCCCCAATCGGCTACTACACCCCCCGAGACGGTGAAAGCTTCTGTTCTGCTATCGGGTTGCGCACGGATATTAGCTCGGTTGGTGCATGGTTGCAAGGAATGTATGCCGTTTTTGGAGGTTTGGGGCGCTGATCTTGCGAGAATAGTTACGTCCGACTCTCATTATCTAGTTAATGAATACTGATAGCATTTTTCTCATGCTCAGTCAATAAACTCATTATCAGGGTAGTTCTAGCAGATTGTTAGGCTGATTTTCTCTTGGGTTTCTCCTACTTCTTTACAGCCACTGTTACTCCATCCCCGATGGGTAATACCGTGCTTGCCAACCCCTCGTGTTTGCTGACCAGATGGTTGAATTCTTCAATTGGTGCGATCAGGTGATGCCATTTCTGGTCAAGATCGATGACTGGAAAGAGGGTGTCTTCTGCTACCAGCAATCCTCCCTTTTTCAAAAGGCGGACACATTCTGCGAGCAATGGCGCATACAGTCGTTTGTCCACATCCAAAAAAATGAAGTCAAAGCCCTCCTCAAGTTGCGGTACTATTTTCAGAGCATCCCCCATCAGCACTTCGACGAAGTCTGAAACTCCGGCTTGCTCAAAATTCCTTCGCGCTTGTCCCGCAACTTGCTCGTCGAATTCGACCGTAATGATCCTTCCGTCATACTCCTTGACGACTTGGGCCATAGAAGTCGTGGAATAGCCGATGCTGGTACCGATTTCCAGCACACGCCGCGCCCTGGTCAGGTAGAGGAGCATCTTCAGTAGCCTGGCTACATCATCATCTACGACCGGGACGAATTCTTTCAACTCCGTCTCGTTCATGTATTGCGTCCGGGTCGTTATGTCTGTGTACAAGCCGGCGATATAGGTATTGATTTTTTCGAGCGCCATGAGCAATTCCCCCTCGCTTCCTGTTGTTTGCACTCTGCTGGTCAGTATCTTGGCAATGGCACTGCTTAATGCCCAAAGGCGTCACAGAGAACCTCATTTTTGGTCTTTGCTCCGTTACGATTTTCGCATGGCTCGTCCAATTACGCCTGTATCCGGCAGACTTAGAAGAGAAAGGGGGCTTTCTAACTTGGGTTAGAAAGCCTTGCTTAAATGTGCCACTGCCGCAGCCATCGTCTTCTCACGCCGCGACTTAGCCCAATTGACAATGCCGGTCGCACGAATCATCGCACCTTCCGATTGACAGATCTTCTTCATCTGTCTGATGGCGCGGTTTCCGCCCATCCACGAATAGGGAAACTGTTGAGTGACCAGACAGGCAACCTGCTTGCCTTGAAGCGAGCCCAGACCGTTCAAGTATCGAGCCAGCACGGCCGACAGAGAGAACGCCTCTACTGCCGATCCGAAGATGATCGCGTCATAGGGCTCAATTCCGGGCTTGTCGCCCAGCTCAAACTCCTTGGTCGTTGGCGTGCGGCCTCCGACGACTGTGATTTGTTCGAGGGTCACTGAGTGGCTTTCTCTGATGAGCCGTTCTTTGAGCTGCTCGCAAACTTCCAGTGTATGTCCGGATTGTGAATAGACAATGATCCCGATGTTCAGCCTGCACCGCCTGTCCGAAACGCGGTCTCTGCACTTCAACGTATGGATTGCGGCACCAGGTTCGAACTAGGGCACGATGCTCAGAGCGAGCTCGATCATCTGGGTGAATGTTTTCTCTCGCTGCTCCGAGGTTGCGCTGGCGCCGGAAGTCAGGCTGTCGCTCACCGTTAGGATGGAGAGCGCGTCAACGCCATATTTCGCGGCCAGCGTGTACAGGCCTGAGGTTTCCATCTCGACTGCCAATACGCCGAACGCCGCCCAGATTTTCCAGGACTGTGGATCGTCGTTATAGAAGGTGTCGGAGGTGAGAATGTTGCCCACACGAACGTTGGTGTTGCCGGACTTGGCGGATTCGTACGCTTTCAGAAGCAGATCAAAACCGGCGGTGGGCGCAAAGTCCATCCCTGAGAAGCGCAGCCGATTGATGTGAGAGTCAGTAGAAGCGGACATCGCGAGCACGATGTTGCCGATTTCAAGATCGGGTTGAAGTCCTCCGCATGTGCCAACGCGGATCAGTGTCTTGATGCCATATTCATTAATCAGCTCGTTGACGTAGATGGAATGGGATGGAACCCCCATGCCCGTTCCCATGACCGAAACGCGCTTCCCTCGATATGAGCCTGTGAACCCCAACATACCACGTACTTTATTGAAGCAGATTGCGTCTTCTAACAGCGTTTCCGCGATGAATTCGGCGCGGAGTGGATCGCCGGGGAGAAGAATGCTCGGAGCAATCTCCCCGGATTTTGCATTGATATGGATACTCATTGCGTTCCTCCTTGGTCCGATCGGTCATCTTGTTGCCTGAGTGTACCTTATTGGGATTCAGGTATTAACTATTGGTGCCTCTATGAATGATCAAGCCGCCTACGACAGTGCCCATTGCTTGAGGATCGTTGCGATTTCCGGGCGGGTGAACACAGCAGGGAGGTCCTTCCCGTCCTGCAGCATCTCACGCACTTTGGTGCCGGAGAGGAAGAGACGATCGCTCTTTCCGTGTGGGCAGGTCTTGGAAGTAGCCATCTGGTCACATTTGGTGCAGTAGAAGGCGTGCTCGAACTTCAGTGGGATGATCCCAATCTCGTCCGCGGAGAAACGGTCGAAGATCTCCTGCGCTGCGTAGGTGCCGTAGTAGTTTCCAACGCCGGCATGGTCGCGGCCGATGATGATGTGTGTGCACCCGTAGTTTACCCGGCAGATCGCGTGGAAGATTGCCTCCCTTGGTCCGGCGTAGCGCATCGGGGCGGGGAAGGTCCCGAGGAGCACCCGCTCTGCCGGGAAGTAGCCTTTTATTATCGCTAGGTAGCAGTCCATACGAACTGCAGCGGGGATATCCCCTTCTTTTGTCTCCCCGACGAGCGGGTTGATGAACAGACCGTCCGTCATCTCCAGGGCGCACTTCTGCAGATGTTCGTGCGCACGGTGGATCGGGTTTCTCGTCTGGAAGGCAACGATCGTCTTCCAGCCTTTCTCCTGGAAGAGTTTGCGGGTCTCCTGAGGGTCGAGGCGATGGTCGGAGGTAGAGGGATCTGCAGCGCGGGTGAGGAGATGAATCTGCCCGCCGACCAAGCTCCGCGGCCCGGCATAGATGCGGGCGACCCCAGGGTGGTCGCGGTCGATCGTCCCGTAGATCGCCTCTGCTTCGGCCTCTGTTTCACGGGGGAAGATTTCCTCTACCTGCATCACCCCGTAGATGATCCCGTCTTGTCCGCGAAGTGCCGCCCATCGACCACAGATGAGAGATTCGGCAAGGTCTGCTTCGATAGGGAGAACGATCGGAATCGGCCATACTGTCTGTGTGGGGAGGCGCATCTTCCCGATCACGCTCGCATACGTCGCGGAGGTCATGAACCCGGTGAGAGGGCTGTAGAGACCGCAGGCGATGTTGTCGAGTTCGGAGAGGGCGGAGTCGGTGAGCGGGATTGTCGGGAGATCACGCGCTCTCTCTTCCCAGTCGGCTTTTTCACGCCCTTGTAGAATCCGATCTATCAGCGTCCCACCGTGCGCGGCGATCATCGTGGCGATCATCGCGTGGTCGCGCTGGCAGCCACCATCTCTTGCGGCATCAAGTCCGATTCCGAGATGAATCCCTTCTCTTCCAAATAGAGAAGGATCACGTTTGCCGATTCCTCGACGGTCTCTTGCCCGGTGTGGACTACGATTTCAGGGGTCTCCGGCTCCTCGTACGGGTCATCGATGCCGGTGAACCCGGTGATCTCTCCGGCGAGCGCCTTCTTGTACATCCCTTTGGGATCGCGTTCGATCAGCGTCTCCAGCGGGCACTCCGTGTAGACTTCGATGAAGTTATAGCAGCGCTCGCGGGCGGTCGCCCGCGCCTCCCGGTACGGGGAGATGAACGAACAGGTCGTTGCCACGCCGTTCTTACTGAGAAGTTCAGCGACGAACGTAACGCGGCGGATGTTCTCGTCGCGGTCCTCTTTGGAGAAACCAAGGTCGCGCGTCAGGTCCTCTCTGATGACATCGCCATCCAAACGCTGTACGTGCCAGGTTCCCCGCACGCGCAGCTCGCGTTCTATCGCCATAGCCAAGGTTGTCTTCCCCGAACCGGAAAGCCCGGTGAACCAGAGCGTAAATCCTTCGTGCACTTTATGCCTCCCTAAATGATGCTCTTTAGCTTGCAGATAGCCAAGCCGACGTAACTGTTTCCAGACGAGTCTGGCCTCAAACCCACTGCTGCTACGGCAGCCCAATAATGTCGATCCCTGCTGTGGTTTATCTTTAGTAGAGCGGGCGGGGAATCTTCAAGAGTACTTGATCGAGGTCCATACTTCCGGTTGAAGTGTACCGTAGCCGCGCAAGGTGTGCAACTTTTTGGGTGCCAGATATTTCATTCTGCATTGAGCTATCTATTTGGGTTCATCGGGTTTATTGAGTTCGTGGGGTCTATCGGGTTCGTCCGGCCTTGCTCACCCTCTTAACTTCTCACCCCCTCAACCAGGTCTCTCAACCAGGTCTCGCGAGGCGTGTCCTGACAAGTTTTAAACCGATCGCCATCCATACCGGTTCGTATCACTTTCTATTTTGCATTTTAGACTTTGCATTTTTCATTCTGCATTGAGCCGTCTATCGTTTTTAAAACCGACAACCGCGTTCTCATACCGGGTAGAGCACACGAAGTCTTGACTGTGTCCCTCTTTTCTGTTACTATGAGGGCAGGAAAAGGAGGGGGGATGAAGGTCAAAATCGTTGAGCGGTACCCGGCTCCGAGCGAGACGTTGCGTGCCTATGTGGTGGAGAAGACCGACGGCTTGCAACGCTACTTTGATCGGATCATCAGCATTGACTGTGTTCTGGCGGTGGAGAAGGAGCGACAGATTGCTGATTTTCATGCGCATTTGACCAATCGCAAGGTGATCACGGCGCACGAAGATTCCTCTGATATGTACGCTTCGATCGATAAAGCGGTCGATCGGTTGAAACGGCAACTCCTTAAGTATAAGGACCAACTCAATGAACGGAGCACGGGCCTGTTGGACGTTGTTGCGGATGCGGATGAAGAGCACGACCAGCGCGAGATCGTCCGCATGAACACTTACCTCCGCAAGCCGATGAGTCCGGAGGAGGCTGCGTTGCAGCTTGATGCACGGGGGCACGAGTTCCTTGTCTTCATCGATTCAGGGTCGGATAATGTGGGGATCATCTACCATCGCCGGGATGGGAACTATGGATTGATAGAGCCGCGGCGGTAATAGGCCGATATGCTATGTAAGGACAAAGAGTGGTAAGTGCGCTGTGCTTGTTCTCGGGGAGCCTTGCCGGTCGGGTCGCCGCCCGGTTGGTCGAGCGGTCGCCCGGGGTTGATAAGGTTTCGCTCCTTCACTTCCGGTCCCCGTTCTTCGAGGAGAATACTCAACTGCGCGAGCTGGTGAAGCAGGAATGGCCCGGGGTGAGCTTCCGCACTCAGTCGCTTAAGAAGGATTACCGTCGGTTGGCGAACATCCCCCCGGGCTATCATTTCTCTATCACGCGCAGCTGCCTGAGCTGCCGCACCCTGATGCTCTCGCGGGCGATCAGGTATATGGAGAGGATTAAGGCTGATTTTATCGTCACCGGAGAGATCCTCGGGTGCCATGGCCTGTCAGAGGTCGAGATGGAGCGGATCACCGAGACCCTGGGGGCGCAAGGGCGGGTGGTGCGTCCCCTTTCGGCCCGGCTCCTCCCAATAAGCCTGGCTGAAAGGGAAGGCTGGGTCGGACGTGATTCCCTGGGGGATCTGCAGGATGGTGATCAGGACCGCTTGGCCCAGCTTGCCGCGCGGCTCGATCTGTCGGCAGAGGATCCCATGGGGGCTGATCGCCGGTGCAAGCTGACTGTTCCCGGGTTCGGAGTGCGGTTGGAGAACCTGTTCGAGGAGGATGGGTTCACCTTGAACGCTCTCAAGCTGCTCGAATTCGAGTTCTATTACAAACAGGCCCCCGATATCAAGATTGTGTTGGCGACAGACGAGGAACAGAAGCGCGCCCTACAGACCTTATTTTTGCCGCAGGATTTGCGGGTCTACCTCCCGACCCACCCCGGGCCGATGACCCTTGTGCGGACCGATTGGGAGTGCAAGTCCTCTGCTCGGATACGGGAGATCATCACCCTGGCTTCGCGGATTACCGTGACGCACAGCGGCGCTGCTCACCTGGCAAGCGTTCAGGTGAACTACCGGTTCGAGAATGACGATGCGACATCTCAGTTGCACGCCCTTCCGTTCCATTCGACCGATGAGATCGCGAATCATTGCTTTGTGTGCAACTTTGCCGCGCTCTTCTCTCCCAAGAAGATCTCTGTCGCTTGAAATATCCGACATACGTGGTATACTTGTCTGCCAAAAGCGGCTGATGGGGATCAGTAACTCCATCGTTATATCGTATCGTTAGAAGGTTAGAGAGCAAGTGGATAACCCCCACGAAGGGAAGAGAGGGGTAGGTATGCCTTTTTATCGTTATCAATGCGAAGAATGTCAGAATATATTCAGGGTGCTGCAGACGACCGGGGGCGGGCCTCCAACTGCGTGTCCAGAGTGTGGTGATGGAAGAATAGAGCGGCTCATCCCACGCATCGGTGTGGTTTACAAGGGGAACGGGTATTACTCGACCGATTACGGGAACAGGGGGAAGAAGAGCAAGGAGACGTCCTCAACAAAGGGAGAGGGGTGAGTGATTGGGTTTCTTTTGCTTAAACGTTTCCTCAGCAGGGTCTCATAAAGACTTTATTTCGCAAGAAAACCTTCATTGTCGAGTGTGCGCCTGTTTGTCGTGGGCACGGTTTAAAGCTGTCGGATGAGCGTGGTCGACAGAGTCTATGCCTGTTCTCAGCCGGTCAGAGAGGTGTAATTTCTTTTCCAACTGCTGCCTCCTCCGAGGCGAATGATCGATTAAGATTTGAGGATTAGTCTTAAAGATGAGCGATAACCAAGGTTTATACAGTAGGCTCTTAGCCGTCCAAGAAAGAAGAGGGAGCGGTTCCGCAGGGGACGGGGCGGCTCTCGTGTGTTTTTGCAGTGCGGAGCGAGCGGTTTATTTGTACCGATCTTTTGAGGAGGGAGCCTATTGATTTCTGGCGATGACATCAAGCGGATAAAGCTTCAGTTTGCGTCTCCAGAGGCGATGATCGGTTGGTCTCATGGAGAGATTACCGAATCGGAGACGATCAACTACAGGACGCACCGTGCCGAGCGAGGGGGGCTATACGCGGAGGAGATCTTCGGGCCGGATAACAGCTACGAGTGTGCCTGTGGAAAGTATAAAGGGAAGAAGTACGAGGGGATCACCTGCGAGAAGTGTCATGTGCTGGTGACGGACTCTTCAGTGCGGCGGGTGAATATGGCGCACATCGCCTTGGCGAGCCCGGTCGTCCATTTTTGGTACCTGAAAGGGGTCTCCAGCCTGCTGGCACGGCTTCTGGGGGTGAAGAAGCGGGAGTTGCAGCGGATCGCCTACTACGAGACTGAGTCGATTGAGCAGAACCTCTATCTCGTCGTCTCTTCGGAGTGCAAAGAAGTGCGCCCGGGAGAGACTCTCTATTCTGCGGAGGTCGAGATCTTGGACAAGGTCTTCTCCTTCTCCGTCGAGCAAGCGCACTATGTCGATGATACGCCGGAGGTTATCGCCACAGAGGCGGGACGGGCGACGATCGAGGAGCGTCGCCTGACCAACGGGGAGAAGATCTGCGCGGTGATCGTCGGATCGCAGGAGTACCCGATCGTCGACTCCGCTGACCTGCGCGTCGAGGACGGAGATGAGGTGAAGAAGGGGGAGGTGCTCGCCGAGAGGCCGGTGGGCGAAGTCTGCTCGACCACGGCTGTGGCGATGCTCGTCGACCGTTACGGTGACGAGATCAAGACGGAACCGCTCGATTGCGAGGTCTTAGACAGTCTGATCTTCCTCGTGGCGCGGGTGAAGGACCCTGCTTGTCCGTTGCGCCTTGGGGAGCGGCTCACCTACCTGGAGAAGCGGGCGTACGAGCGGATCTACCACGACGGCTTCTCTGCGTTGACCGGTGCGGCAGGGATTAAGGGGCTGCTTACGGCGCTCGACTTCGATGAGCTGCACGATGAACTGAATGCGGAATTTGAGAATTCGACCGCCGCGGGCAACCGCCGCCGGCTGATCAAACGGCTGGAGGTAGTCGATCAGCTGCGCGTCTCAGGAAATAATCCGCAGGATATGATCCTCGATGTGATCCCGGTCCTTCCGCCGGCCCTTCGTCCGATGATCCAGCTCGAGGGGGGGAAGTTTGCCACCACGGACTTGAACGATCTCTATCGCCGGATCATCAATCGCAATAATAGGTTGAAGAAGTTGGTCGATATGGGGGCGCCGGAGGTCATCCTTCGCAATGAGCGCCGGATGTTGCAAGAGGCGGTCGACGCGCTTATCCATAACGAGAAGAAGGAGAGCCCTATCCGCGGACGGGACAATCGTCCGTTGAAGTCGCTCTCGGAGCGGATCCATGGGAAGCACGGGCGACTGCGGCGCAACCTCCTCGGTCGTCGCGTCGACTACTCGGGACGGGCTGTTATCGTGGTCGACCCGAAGCTCAAGCTCTCCCAGTGCGGTATCCCCAAGAAGATGGCCCTCGAGCTGTTCAAGCCGTTCATCCTGCATCACCTTGAATCGACGACCTTCTCCGATTTCGACGAGATCAAGAACAAGGCCTTGCGCGGCGAGATGCCTGCTGTCTGGGATATTCTTGAGAAGCTGATTAAAGATTACCCCGTCCTGCTGAACCGGGCGCCGACCTTGCACCGTCTTTCGATCCAGGCGTTCGAGCCGGTCCTCGTGGATGGGGAGGCGATCCATATCCATCCCCTGGTCTGCACACCGTACAATGCCGATTTTGACGGGGATCAGATGGCTGTCCACCTCCCTATTTCTCCAAAGGCGATCGCTGAGGCGCGCGAGTTGATGGCCGCCCAGCGGAATATTCTCTCCCCTTCGCACGGGGAAGCACTCACTATCCCCTCGCAAGATCCGGTCTTCGCTTACTACGACCTTACCTTGCTCGATCCTGATGGAAAGGGCGCGGGAAAGGCCTTCTGCAATATAGGGGAGGCTCGACGGGCATGTGAAGAGGGGTTCCTCGACCTGCAGAGCCCGGTGAAGATCCGGATCGATGGAAAGATCATCGACACCACCCTTGGGCGGGCCGAATTGAATGCGGTCTTCCCTAGCGAGATCCGGGATTACGATCGGGTGATGGAGCGCGGTGTGATCAAGCAACTGGTGATGGAGTGCTACCATCGCTTTGGCCAGGAAAAGATGGTAGAGGTGCTCGATGATCTAAAGGAGTTGGGATTTACGCGCGCGACCCTTGCCGGGTTGACGATTTCGATCAAGGACTGTCTCATTCCCCCGGAGAAAGGGGCGATAGTCAACCGTTCCTCCGCCACTGTCCGGCGGGTCAATATGATGCATGAGATGGGGCTGGCAACAGAAGAGGAGCGCTTTACAGAAGTGATTAAGGTCTGGCGCAGAACCGTTGATGAGGTGGAGGATGCGACGATGGAGAACCTTCGCCGGCATCTGTTCAACCCTGTCTATGGGATCGTCAGATCCGGGGCGCGCGGGGGGCCTGATCAGGTCAAACAGCTCTGCGGGATGCGCGGACCGATGGCCGGACCAGGGGGGGAGATCATTGAGATGCCGGTCATCTCCAACTTCCGCGATGGTCTGGATATGATGGAGTACTTCATCTCCACTCACGGAGGACGGAAAGGAGCGGCCGATACCGCGCTGAAGACAGCCGACTCCGGATACCTGACTCGCCGCCTGATCGATGCCTCTTCGGACACGCTTATTCAAGAGATCGATTGCGGGACGATGCAAGGCGTGCAGATCGATCCGCTTAGGTTCAGCAAACATGATCTGATGGAATCGATTGCGGAGCGGATCTACGGGCGGACTGCGGCGCAGCCGATCATTCACCCGTCTACCGGCGAGGTGCTGATCGGTGCCGGCGAGTGGGTTACGCGGGCGATGGCCGCTTATATCAGCGACCTGGCGGTCCCCCTCGCCGTCGATGACGAGGAACCGCTTGTGGGGACCAAAAGCGTGGAAGATGTCGCCGATCCAGCTACCGGAAGGGGTATACTGCAGGCGGATGAGGCGATAACCCCATTGCTGATCGAGGCGTTACGCGAGGCGAAGATCTCTCAGATTACAGTTAGGCCAGAGATTGTGATCCGCTCCCCCATGGTCTGCGAGACGGTCGGCGGAATCTGTCAGCGCTGCTATGGGTATGATCTGAGCAAGCACCAGCCGGTTGAACTGGGGGTCGCGGTCGGGGTCATTGCCGCACAGTCGGTCGGTGAGCCGGGGACACAGCTTACGATGCGAACCTTCCACACCGGAGGGGTTGCTGGTGAGGACATTACGCAGGGGCTCCCCCGGGCTGAGGAGCTGTTCGAAGCGAGGAAGACGATGAAGGGAGTGCTGGCGCGGATCTCTCCCCTGGACGGGGTCGTCTCCGCGGTGACACGGCGGGAGGCGGGGCAGGATCTGGTGGAGATCAGTGGTGAACCCAGGATCATAGAGGTCCCTGAGTCTCTAGTACGTGTGGAGGCAGGGGCTGAGGTCGATAAATCCGGGCTGATCGATGGCGCCAGCCCGTGTACGGGAGAAGTCTACCTCATCCGCAGGGATGAACGCCGGGAGATGTTGGTGATCGATACGGCGAGTGGGGATCGGGCTTACCGCCTCCCCCCCGGTGCTGCGCCACGGGTAAAGGACGGGGACACTATCGAGCCCGGTGCAGCGCTCACCGAGCGGTTCAACATCGAGCCGTTCATCGCGGATCGTGCAGGGACCCTCACGCTCCCTGAGGGGAAGGAGAGGGTCTTCCTGGTCGTCAGTAAGGATGGGAACTCCAAGGAGTATCAGATCCCGTACGGCTCTCGCATGATGGTCGAGCCCGGGGGCGAGGTCGTGGAAGGCGAGCAGTTGACCTCGCGGTCGAAACCGATCTTCATCGCCGCTGAGGCGGAAGGTACCGTCCTCCTACTTGCGGACCGGATTGTCGTTTATAATCCCAAGGGGAAGCTCGTGCGTTTCCCGTTGACCCGCGATCTCACCCCTCTGTCTGGGGATGGGAAGAAGGTGCGTGCCGGGGAGAAGCTGCTCCAGGTAGAGATTGCGCATACCGGGCCGCTTAAGGTCGAAAAGATCGATGAGAAGGACGGAATCGCGAGAATCTTTGTCCGCCCGAAGAGCGTGGTGGAGATCGATCAGCTGCCGATGGTGCGCGATGGGGATAAACTGAAACGTGGTGATCTCCTCACCAAGGGGGTTATCGCCCCTCACACCCTTCTGGAGACGGCAGGGGTACAGCGAACGCGTGATTACCTCCTTGCTGAGATCCATAAGGTCTACCGGTTCCAAGGGGTGGATATCAATGATAAACACCTTGAGGTGATCATCCGGCAGATCTTGAATAATGTGCGCATTATAAACCGCGGGGACACCCGCTTTATCGTGAACGATCTGATAATGCTGGAGGAATTCCAACAAGAAATACGCGAACTCTCCCTGTGGAACCAGGAAGCGGAGCGGGCCCGCAAGGGGGCGATTGGGAAGAAGCTCGCTGAGGATATTGTGGCCAAGGGGCACCTGCTCGCTTCGGGAGGAGACCTGTTTACTGCAGAGATTATGACCGCGGCGCTTCGTTCCTCCATCGGTTCGGTCCGCATCATGCAGGGAGAAGAACAGATTGAGATCTCCTTGAGGGATAAGCAGCTCCCCGTAGGTGAGCGCGAGCTTCTGCGTATCTCTAAAGCGGCGTTGCAGACGAAAGGATGGCTCTCCGCCGCCTCGTTCCAGCGGACGACCAAGGTCCTTTCCGAAGCGGCATTGCGCGGTGCGGTCGATGAGTTGAAGGGCGTGAAACCGAGCGTGATCGTGGGGAAGAAGATCCCTTCGGGGACCGGATTTGTGCTTCCCAAACCCATTATTGAGCCGGCTGATGAACGGATGCCGGGTGAAGATGCAGTGCCGGAACAGGTGCGGCAAGAATGATCGTTGACAGGTCTATCGAGAGAATCTATAATCTGTAATAATTTGGAGTGTGATTATGCCGACAATAAACCAGCTTGTCCGATTGGGCCGTAAGCCGAAGAGCAAGAAGAGCAAGGCGCCTGCGCTGAGCGGTTGTCCGCTTCGACGTGGAGTCTGCACGCGGGTCTACACCCGTACCCCTAAGAAGCCTAATTCAGCTTTGCGTAAGGTGGCACGTGTGCGCCTGAGCAACGGCAAAGAAGTGACCGCTTATATCGGCGGAGAAGGGCACAACCTTCAGGAACACTCGATGGTAATGGTCCGGGGGGGACGCGTAAAGGACCTTCCGGGGGTCCGTTACCATATCGTCCGTGGTCCGTTGGATGCGGAAGGAGTAGAAGGTCGCCGTCAGGGTCGCTCAAAGTACGGGGCGAAGAAGGGGAGCTAGGGAGGAGAGGGATGCAGATACCAGGGCGAGATGTAAAACCGGATATTCAGTACAACAGCAAGATCCTTGCTAAGCTGATCAACTATGTGATGCAGGAAGGAAAAAAATCAGCCGCCGAGCGGATCGTCTACGATGCGCTGGCAAAGGTCAACGAGCGAGGGGATACACCCGCTCTTGAGGTCTTCAATGCGGCGATCGGCAACTGCTCTCCGCGGCTGGAGGTTCGGACCCGCCGTGTCGGTGGGGCGAACTATCAGGTCCCGTTCGAGGTCCCGCAGGATCGGCAGATTGCCCTTGCCTTGCGGTGGATCGTCCGTGCCGCACGTGAACGGGGCGGCAATAAGATGAGTGGTCGCCTCGCCGCAGAGATCATGGATGCAGCGCGTAAGGAAGGGAAGGCATACAACAAACGGCTGGATGTTCATCGCATGGCCGAGGCGAATAGGGCCTTCGCTCACTACCGCTGGTAGTTTGTAGTCCGTGGTCCATAGTGCGTGGTTCTGGAACTTTGAACCACGGTTCTTGGTTTCTGGTCGTTGAACCTTGAACCTTGAACCT
>JAJOKK010000079.1:0-32509 GCA_021129875.1 Candidatus Bipolaricaulota bacterium | reverse complement strand
GAACCTCGAACCTTCTTTAAAAGAGGATGATCATGTCCAATGATGCTTCTGTGGCGATAGAGCGTGTTCGCAACATCGGCATCATGGCGCATATCGATGCAGGGAAGACGACGACCACGGAACGGATCCTCTATTACACCGGGCATACCCACAGAATGGGGGAGGTCCACGAAGGGGATACGGAGATGGACTGGATGGTCCAGGAACGGGAGCGAGGGATTACGATCACCTCCGCGGCAACGACCTGCTTCTGGAGCGACAATCGGATCAACATCATCGACACCCCGGGGCACGTTGACTTCACCGCCGAGGTGGAGCGAAGCCTGCGTGTTCTGGACGGTGGGGTGGTCGTCTTCTCCGGTGTGGAGATGGTCGAGTCGCAATCGGAGGCGGTCTGGCGGCAGGCTGATCGCTACTGCATTCCACGCTTGGCGTTCGTAAATAAGCTCGACCGCGTAGAGGCGGATTTTGAGCAGACGCTGGCGGTGATCGAGGGCCAGTTGGGAGCGGTCGTCGTTCCGCTGCAGATTCCCTACCGCGATGAAGATCGCCGTCTGATCGGGATGATCGACCTTCTGCGCCGCAGCCTCATTCTCTGGGACGCAGAGAGCAAAGGGGCGCGCTATGATCTCCTTCCCGTACCTGATCGGATGGAAGATGAGGTCGAGCACTATCGGGAGACCGCGATCGAGCGGGTCGCGGAGATCGATGATCGGGTGGTGGAAGCCTACCTTGCCGGAGAGAATGTGGACGGACCTGCATTCCATGCCGCGCTTCGGCGCGGGTGTATCGAGCATGGATTCATCCCTGTTCTTGGGGGGTCGGCCTTTCAGAACCAGGGAATCCAGCCGCTCCTCGATGCGGTCGTCCGCTATCTCCCTTCTCCGGTGGATGTCCCCGCGGTATGCGGGGTGGGGAGTGAGGAGGTGCGCACGGCTTCGGCCGAGGGACCATTTTCCGCGCTCGCGTTCAAGGTTGTTACCGATCGCTACGCAGGCCGGCTGGTCTTTGTCCGTGTCTACTCAGGACGGGTGACGGCGGGTGGGCATGCGCTCAACATGTCGACCGGAAAGGGTCTGCGGGTGATGAAGATCTTCCGCATGCACGCCAACCATCGCACGCCGCTCTCAGCGATGGAGGCGGGGGATATCGTGGCTGTAGTCGGTTCTGGGGAGATCTCAACCGGGGAGACGCTCTGCGCCAAGTCGTCCCCGATCCTGCTGGAGAAGATCGAGTTTCCCGAGCCGGTCGTCTTCATCGCGGTTGAACCGCGTACCGAAGCCGAACAAAGGGCGCTCATCGAGGGGTTAGGGAAACTCGCCGCAGAGGACCCGACCTTTCACATTCGCTTCGATAAGGAGACGAACCAGACGGTCATTGCGGGGATGGGAGAGCTGCATCTCGAGGTGCTTGTGCGCCGGTTGCGCGAGGAGTTCGGGGTATTTGTCCATGTTGGGAAGCCGCAGGTTGCCTATCTGGAGACACTGCATGAGCCGATCGAAGTGGAAGAGCGGTTTGTCAGACAGGTCGGCGGGCGGGGTCAGTACGGACATGTGATCATCCGCCTCAAGCCGCTCCCGCGCGAAAGCGGCTTTGAATTCACGGATCCGGCGAAGGAGAGCGATATTCCGCGTGCTTACCGCGCGGCGATCGAGGAGGGGGTGCGCGAGACGTTGACAAATGGCCCCCTTGCCGGGTATCCTTTGGTAGATATTGGCGCTGCCTTAATCGGTGGGTCTTTTCATCCGGTGGATTCGTCTGAGCTGGCCTTTCGTGCGGCCGCAGCGGCTGCACTTCACAAGGCATTTAGTAAGGGGAGTTTTGGCCTTCTCGAGCCTATTATGGAGGGGGAGGTTATCACCCCGGGTGATTATCTGGGAGAGGTGTTGGAAGATCTGGCGCGTCGGCGCGGGGAGATCCGTGAGATGCGGTCGCGGGAGACGGTTCAGAACGTCTTCGTCTCCGTCCCCTTGGGGGAGACGCTCGGATATGCGACGCGGCTGCGCTCTTTAACCCAAGGGAGGGCTACTTACGCGCTGCGGGTGACGCGATACGGCGTGGTCCCGGAAGGGCTGCGAGATAAGATCATCAGGAGCAGAGGTTATTAAAGATGGCGAGAGAGAAGATCAGAATTAAGCTGCGCGGCTATGATCACGAGTTAGTCGAGATCTCGATCAAGAAGATCGTGGATTCGGCTAAGGAATCCCGGGCCAAGATCTCCGGTCCTATTCCTCTTCCGACGGAGAAGCGGATCTACACGGTCCTCCGGTCTCCCCATATCGACAAGATGTCGATGGAGCACTTTGAGCGACGGGTTCATACCCGTCTAATCGATATCAAAGAGCCGACCTCTGAGACAATTAACGCCCTGATGGAGATCGAGCTTCCTACGGGGATCGATATAGAGATTAAACTCTAGAGATCAAACTCTAAGAATGGAGATCAAGCCCCTACGGGGAGCGGCATAGAGATCAAGTTCTACGGAAAGAAAGCGGAGGTTTGGGCGGATGGGTCTAGCGATCTTAGCACGAAAGATAGGGATGACGCAGTTGTTCCCCGATGGCAGTGCTGTCGGTACAACGGTCATCGAGACGCAACCCTGCACGGTGGTGCAGATAAAGACCGTGGAGACAGATGGGTACAACGCGATCCAACTTGCCTACGGGGAGGTCCCCGACCGCAAGGTCACCCGTCCTCTTCGCGGACACTATCAGAAGGCGGGCGTAGCGTCGCACCGGCACCTGTTCGAGGCGCGGATCGACGATCCTTCCGCGTACAAGTTGGGGGACCAGGTCGGCCTTGAGATCTTCGCCGAAGGGGAGAAGGTCGATGTGGTCGGAACCTCTCGCGGATTGGGTTTTCAAGGGGTAGTGAAGCGCTGGGACTTCGCCGGCGGCCCGGCATCACATGGATCGCACTTTCATCGGCGTCCGGGATCGGTGGGAAACTGTGTCAATCCGGGGCGCGTGGTCAAGGGGAAGAAGCTCCCCGGCCAGACTGGAAACCGGCGCATCACGGTCAAAGGACTGAAGGTCTTACGCGTTGATCCGGGGAGGAACCTGATCGTTCTCAAAGGGTCCACACCAGGGGCGCGGGGGACCATCTTGCAGCTAAGGAAGAGCAATGGTTGAAGCGAAGGAATATACACTCGATACGGCGGGAGAGCCCGCGGTCGTAGAACTGAATGAACAGATCTTCGGAGCACGGGTTAATCCAGACCTGCTCTATCGTACTGTGCGGATGCAGCTGATGAATCGCCGTCAGGGGACGAGTTCGACCAAGACGCGCGGCGAGGTGCGAGGGGGAGGGCGCAAGCCCTGGCGACAGAAGGGGACCGGACGTGCACGTGCCGGATCGCGCCGCTCACCGTTGTGGGTCGGCGGTGGAACGGTCTTTGGCCCGAAGCCGCGCTCTTATAATGTCAAGCTGACGAAGAAGATGCGCAAGAGGGCCCTTTCTTCAGCACTCTCCGATCGGGCGCGCGATGGTCAGATTGTTCTGATCGATCGCATCCGGTTCGATGTGCCGAAGACCAAAGAGGCGATCTCCCTCCTTGGACGGTTGGGGATGGGGGCCACCACCCTGGTTGTGGTCGGCTCCGGCGAGTATAATCGCGAGGTTAGGAAATCCTTCTCTAATCTTCACGGAGTCAAGTGTCTTGCCTGCGCCGGGATTAATGTGTATGACGTTTTGCGTCACGAGGGATTGGTGTTGACACGCATGGCGCTCGATGAATTGAAGGAGAGGTGCTAGAGATGGCGAAGCTGAAGCATTCGGAGGACATCATCCTCGCGCCGATTCTGACTGAGGAAACATGGGAAAAGATGACGGAGAACAAGTACTCCTTCCGGGTCGCCCTTGGCACGAACAAGATTGAGATCAAGAAGGCGGTCGAGGAGCTGTTCAAGGTAAAGGTCGAGAAGGTCTGGACCGCAAATAGGAAAGGGAAGCCTCGTCGAGAGAGATTGAACCAGTTGCAAGGGCGGAAATCACGGTGGCGGAAGGCGATCGTAAAGCTGGCCTCTGGGGATAAGATCGACATAATGGGGGGATAGCAAAGTATGTCTTTAAAGAGATTTAAGCCGACATCACCGGGACGGCGCCATGCCGATCTTCCTGATTTCAGCGAGCTTACACCGGTTGAGCCGGAGAAGAGCCTGCTGCGCCCCATCCACAAGACCGGAGGGCGGAACAATCAAGGGAGGATAACCGCACGCTTTCGCGGCGGCGGACATAAGCGGAGATACCGGGTCATTGATTTCACCCGCAGCAAGGATGGGATCCCAGCAAAGGTGGTCACGCGTGAGTACGATCCGAATCGATCTGCGTGGATCACGCTTCTGCATTACGCCGACGGGGAGAAGCGGTACATCGTCGCCCCTGTCGAGCTTAAGATCGGTGCACAAGTGGAGGCGGGTGAACAGGCGGAGATTAGAGTTGGCAATGCTCTTCCCATACGCCGTATTCCTTTAGGGGCGGTGATCCACAACCTCGAACTGACTCCGGGACGGGGTGGGCAGGTGGCGCGCTCGGCAGGGACGTCGGCGAAGCTGATCGGCAAGGAAGGGAAACGGGCCCATATCCGAATGCCCTCCGGGGAGGTACGGATCTTCAACGTGGAGTGCCGTGCAACCATCGGAGAGGTCTCCAACCCCGACCACAAGAATATAAAATCCGGTAAGGCGGGCCGCACTAGACATCTGGGCCGCAAGCCGCATGTGCGGGGGGTGGCGATGAACCCGGTCGACCATCCGCACGGTGGTGGTGAGGGGCGTGCCCGTGTCGGTCGTCCGCAGGTGTCGCCGACAGGGAAGCTGGCAAAGGGCGGGCGTACACGGAAGAAGCGGAAGCGATCGAGCGCGTTGATCGTGCGCCGTGCCGGCAAAGGGAGACGCTAAGGAGTTAAGTAATGCCGAGATCGACAAAGAAAGGACCGTATGTATTGGAGAGCCTCCTTAAAAAGGTCCGCAAAGCAAAGCGGGGAGAGCTTACGGAGATCAAGACGTGGTCGCGGGCTTCGATGATCACCCCGGAGATGGTTGGGTTGACGATCAAGGTCCATAACGGAAAGGTGCATGTACCTGTTCATGTTGCGGAGACAATGGTCGGGCATAAACTGGGAGAATTTTCCCCCACACGGACCTTCCGCAGCCACGGCGGGATGAAGAAGAAGCGGGCGGCGGGCCTGACTTAAGGGAGATAAGATGGAAGCACGGGCAATCACAAAGGGCGTTCGCCTATCGACGCGCAAGGCGCGGTTGGTGATCGATCTCATCCGCGGCAAGAGCGTCAATGAGGCGCTTCAAATCGTCTCCTTGTCGAACAAAAAGGCGGCGCGACCGATACGGAAGACTTTGCAATCGGCGATCGCTAATGCTGAGGATCTCTATGATATCGATGTGGACCAGCTGTTTGTTGTACGGGCCACGGTAGATATGGGGCGCGGCCTGCGGCGGTTGAAGCCGCGGGCGATGGGACGGGCCGATATCATCCGCCGGCCGACGAGCCATATTACGATCGTCGTCGGGGAAGGGGGAGCATAATGGGACAGAAGATCCATCCGATCGGATTTCGGGTAGGGGTGACACGCAAGTGGATCTCCAACTGGTATAATCCCAAACTGGCTCCGGAGTATATCGCGGAGGATAAACGGGTCCGCGATCTGATCGGCGAGCGGTACAGTCGTGCCGCGGTCGCCGAGGTGAACATCGAGCGATCCAAAGAGGATCGCATCTCGATTATCATCCGCTCTGCGCGACCCGGGATCATCATCGGCCGTGGTGGGAGCGAGATTCAGAAGTTACAGCGAACGCTGGAGGACTTTACCGGCCGGTCGGTGAAGGTGTCGATCACCGAGGTCGAACGTCCTGATTTAGAGGCAGTGCTCGTCTCGCAGGACGTGGCGCTGCAGATCGAAGGGCGCATGGCGCCTGCGAGGGCGATGAAAGAGGTCATACGACGTGTGCTCGGTGCCGGTGCTGAAGGGGTCAAGCTCAAGGTCAGCGGGCGGCTCGGCGGAGCGGATATCGCTCGTTCGATCACGATGCTGGAAGGGCGTGTTCCTCTACAGACGATCCGTGCGGATATCGACTACGGGTTCACCGAAGCGCGGACGAAGTATGGCAATATAGGGGTGAAGGCATGGGTCTTCTGCGGTGAGCAAACTCCGGGGAAGGCACGACGGGATAGGGTGAGAAAATAAGATGGCGCTTCTGTTTCCGAAGAGGACAAAATACAGGAAGGCCCACCGTGGGCGGATGAAGGGGAAGGCGACCCGCGGGTGCGAGATTGCATTTGGGGAGTACGGGATTCAGGCATTGGCCCCGGCATGGATTACTGCGCAGCAGATCGAGGCGTGCCGAACAACCATCTCCCGCCGGACACACCGTGATTCCAAGACGTGGATCCGCATCTTTCCCGATAAGCCGATCACCAAACATCCGGCGGAGGCGCGGATGGGAAAAGGGAAAGGGCCTGTCGATCACTGGGTAGCAGTGGTCAAACCGGGGACGATCCTGTTCGAGATTTCGGGAATCGGGACGAAAGAGGCGAAGCGCGTACACGAGCTTGTGAGCCATAAACTGCCGATTCCCACACGGTTGAAACAGAAGATCGTATTGGGAGGAGAGGTATGAAGGCTGAGGAGCTGCGAGAGTTGACCGGGGAGGAACTGCAGGAGAAAGAACGGGAGTTCAAGCGGAAGCTATTCAACTTGCGGTTTCAGTTGGCCGGCGGAGAACTGGATAACTCGGCCGAGCTGATGAAGACCCGGCGGGATATCGCCCGGACGATCACCATCGCCCGTGAAAATAGACGGGGGGCGAAAGGATGAAAAAGATGAAGATCGGACATGTCGTGAGTGACCGCATGACCCAGACGATCGTGGTTCGCGTGGAGGAACAACGCCTTCACTGGCGCTATCACAAGCGGTTCAAGCGGCATTTCAAGTTCTACGCGCACGATTCGGCCGGCGCGGCGGGAATTGGAGATCTGGTGAGGATCGAAGAGACACGCCCGTATAGTCGGTTGAAGCGGTGGCGGCTGGTAGAGATTCTTAAGAAAGCGGAGGCGTAAGTCGTGATTCAGATGCAGACGATGCTCAAAGTGGCGGATAATTCCGGGGCGAAGTTGATTCGCTGTATCAACGTCCTTGGTCCTTCGCACAGACGGTGGGGGGAGATCGGCGATGTCGTCGTCGGTTCTGTCCGTAGGCGCCTCCCTACGAGTGATATCGAAAAGGGGCAGATCGTAAAGGGGGTCATCGTCCGCACGCGCAGCGCGTATCGGCGGAAGGACGGGACCTGCATCCGATTTGACGACAACGCGGTCGTTCTCATCAATCCCCAGGGGGAGCCGGTGGGAACACGTGTTTTTGGGCCGGTCGCCCGCGAGTTGCGGGACAAGAAGATGACGCGGATCATCTCCCTCGCCCCCGAGGTCCTATAAGGAGGGTATTTCAATATGAGGAAGGTGCGTAAAGGGGATAGGGTAAAGGTCATCTCCGGCAACGATAAGGGAAAGATTGGGAGGGTGCTGGTCGTCTACCCTGAACGGGAGCGGATCATCGTGGAGAATGTGCGGATGATCACCAAGCACCAGCGGGCGACGCAGACGATGCGCGAGCCGGGGATCGTCAGGCGCGAGGGGACGATTCACATCTCCAACGTGCTGCCGATCTGTTCGGACTGCGGCCTGCCGACGCGGGTCGGATTCACCGTGGTTGATGGCGACAAGATGCGTCGTTGCAACCAGTGTGGAAAGGCGTTCAGGTAACGAAGATGCTACATAATAAATACAAGAAAGAAGTGACCCCGCAGTTGATGAAGGAGCTTCGCCTGGCGAATGTGATGCAGGTTCCGCGGTTGGAGAAGATCGCCGTCAATATGGGTGTCTCCGATAAGGACAACCCCAAGGTGCTCGAGGGCGCGGTGAAGAACCTGTCGAAGATCACTGGTCAGCGGCCGGTGGTGACAAAGGCGAAGAAGTCGATCTCCGACTTCCATCTGACGGCGGGCGATCCGATAGGGTGCAAGGTGACGCTACGGAGCGTGCATGCGTATGAATTCTTAAACAAGCTGATAAACACGGTCCTCCCCGGAGTCCGGGATTTTCGTGGTCTCTCCGCTGCTTCGTTCGATGGGCGGGGGAACTACACGCTCGGATTGAGCGAACAGCTCTCCTTCCCGGAGATCTCCTACAACGAGGTCACGGCAAGGCAAGGGATGGATATCACGATCGTCACCACAGCGAGGACAGACCAAGAGGGCTACGCCCTGCTCAAGGGGCTTGGGTTCCCGTTCAAGGATTAGGGAGCGTCTATGGCGAAGAAAGCGTTGATATTGAAGAGTAAGCAGGAGCCGAAGTATTCGGCCAGGGCGTACAATAGGTGCAATCTGTGCGGTCGTCCGCACGCGTACATCCGTGATTTTGGCCTGTGCCGGCTCTGCTTCCGCAAGCTCGCTCACAAAGGGGAGATCCCCGGCGTGAGAAAATCGAGCTGGTAAGTTAAGGGAGAAAAGCACTAATGATGATATCGCATCCTGTTGCCGATATGCTGACGCGGATACGAAATGCAAGCGCGAGGTTCCATCCGCAGGTGTCGATGCCTCACTCGAAGATGAAAGAGGCGATCGCCCGCGTCCTTGCTGCTGAGGGGTATATCAAAGGGCACAAAATGATCCCGCACGATCTTCAGCCTGAGCTTATGCTTGAACTGAAGTATCAAGGGGAGCGGATCCACGCGAAACAAGCGATCACAACGATCAGGCTGGTGAGTAAACCAGGCCGCCGCATCTATATGGGAAAGGACGAGATTCCACGCCCGTTAGGGGGGATGGGGATCTGTATCGTCTCCACCTCGCAAGGGGTCCTCTCCGGGGATGAGGCGAGGAAGAAAGGAATAGGCGGCGAGGTTCTCTGTGAGGTCTTTTAAGGTGGTATTCGATGTCTAAGGTGGGGAAGGTTCCGATAACGATCCCTGACGGGGTTAAGGTCGATGTGGCGCGGACGGCGATCACAGTGGAAGGAAAACATGGTCGTCTAGCGCAGGATTACCGTCCCGATCTGGTGAAGATTAAAGTCGACGCCGGAGTGGCGATAGTGAGCCGATGTAAGGATGGCAAGCATTACCGTGCCTGCCACGGTCTCTATCGTAGCCTGCTCGCAAACATGGTTCGAGGGGTCTCAGATCGCTGGGAGAAGGCGCTGTTGGTAAAGGGCGCCGGATATCGGGCCCGATTGAAGGGTGACACCCTGACCCTCGACCTCGGGTATTCCAACCCGATCGAGTATCCCCTGCCTGACGGGGTGGAGGCTGAGCTTCCGAACCCGAACGAAATCATCATCCGGGGGATCGATAAACAGGCGGTCGGCCAGGTTGCGGCTGAGATACGGGCGTTGCGCAAGCCGAATGTCTATAGTGGAAAAGGTGTTCGCTACAAGGATGAGCAGGTACTGCATAAGGCGGGCAAGCTCGGTGGCCAGGGCGCCGGATAAATGGGGGTTAAATTAAGATGGCGAGGATAGATAGAAGGGCGGAGCGGATCAAGCGTCACCGTCGACTCCGAAAGAAGGTGCGCGGGACAGAGGCGCGGCCGCGGCTATGTGTTAATAAAAGCCTGCGCCACATCTATGCTCAGCTGGTCAATGACGAAGAGGGAAGGACCGTGGCTACGGCATCGACCCTGGAAGACCGGATCAGAGGCGAGACCAGCGGGTGCAATATCCCTGCCGCGACAAAGGTGGGGGCGCTTCTGGCCGAGCGGGCAAAGGAGAAAGAGATCGAAGCAGTGGTCTTTGATCGCGGCGGGTACCCGTATCATGGTGTCGTCGTCGCTCTGGCGGAGGCTGCTCGTAAGGGAGGGTTGCGGTTTTGATCAACACGCGGCGTCGGTCTACCGACGAGTTTGAGAATGAGATAATTGATATTAGGCGGGTCAGCAAGGTCACCAAAGGCGGAAGAAACCTGAAATTTCGCGTAACGATCGTCGTTGGAGACCGCAAAGGACGCGTAGGGGTCGGGTTGGGAAATACGACTGAGATTCCGCGTGCTATTCAGCAAGCTGTGCGCGATGCGAAGAAGCACATGGTTACGGTCAATCTGGACGATGGGACACTCCCCCATGAGGTGATCGGCAAGTTCAAGGCAGGTAATGTTCTGCTGAAGCCGGCTCACCCCGGGACCGGGATCATTGCCGGGGTGACTGTCGGCGCAATCTGCCGCCTGGCCGGGATTAAGAACGTCCTTACGAAGTCCCTGGGGACGAACAACCCACTCACTCTGTCGCGTGCGACGATCGACGGTCTCGTCCGGCTTCGCAGTCGCGAAGAGATAGCGACGTTGCGGGGGATAGCGACGCTCGAGGAGGTTAAAAATGAAGCTTGAGGATCTGCGTCCAACAAAGGGAAGTGTGCACCGCCGCAAGCGGGTCGGGCGCGGGTACGGGTCCGGTCGCGGTGGACACGAGAGCGGTCGCGGGAGCGGGGGACAGAACTCTCGCAGCGGCGGCGGAGTCCGTCCTGGATATGAAGGTGGACAGACACCGGTCTGGATGAGATTTCCTAAGCGGGGCTTTCGTAACCCTGTACGCATCGAGTATGCCTGCGTTAATCTGGACATCCTAGAGAGCCGCTTCCCAGCACAGGCCGAGGTGACTCTGGCAGCGCTGCAGGAGATGAATCTGATTAAAGGGCGGCTGTCGCGGCTTAAGATCCTTGGCCGGGGCGAGCTGACCAAGCCGCTGACTGTGCATGCCGATCGCTACACGCACGCAGCGCAAGAGAAGATCGAGCAGGCCGGCGGAAAGGCTGAGGTGGTGTAAACATGTGGGAGCAGCTTAGCCACCTGTTTAAGATACCCGAACTGCGCAAGCGGATCCTGTTTACCATGGGTGCGATCATCGTCTTCCGCCTAGGTACGCTAATCCCTGTCCCCGGGGTCGACGCTGAGGCGTTGAGGCACTTCTTTGCGGCCCATGCCGGGGGGGTCTTCGATTTCATGAACATGTTCACCGGGGGTGCCTTGGAACGGTTCTCCTTGTTTGCCCTTGGGGTGACCCCGTACATCACCGCGTCGATCATCTTCAGCCTTCTCACCGCGGTTATTCCCAAGCTGAAGGAGTTACAGGCACAGGGTCGTGAAGGACAGCGAAAGATCACCGCCTACACCCGGTGGGCGACCCTCGGCTTGGCCATCACTCAAGGGGCGGGGATGACTCTGGTTATCAGGGAGGCCGCTATCGGCCCGATCGGCCCCTGGTTCTATATAACCTCGATCGTTGCGCTGACCACGGGGACAGTCTTCTTGATGTGGCTCGGCGAGCGAATGACCGAGAACGGAATCGGGAACGGGATCAGCATGATCATCATGGTCGGGATACTCGCCGGCTTCCCCAGGCAGATGTGGATTACGTATGCCGATATCGCCGGTAGAGCGGTGAGCCCATTCTGGGGTGTGGGGATGATTGGCCTGTTCGTGATCGTGATCGGCGGAGTGACGATGATCCAGCAAGGGCGGCGGAAGATAGTGATTCAATATGCAAAAAGGACCTCGGGACGCCGGGTCTACGGGGGACATAGTTCGCACCTGCCGATCCGCATCAACCAGGGCGGAGTGATCCCGATCATCTTTGCCTCGGCATTGCTCACAATGCCGGTGACCCTATTTAATGCGATTCCGGCGCTCAACTGGATGGCGCCGCATATCGAGATGGGGACCCTCCTTTATATTCTTCTCTATGTGCTACTTATCTTCTTTTTCACCTACTTCTATAGCTCGATCGTCTTCGATCCGCAGGATGTGGCGAAGAACGTGCGTGAGTCGGGCGGGTTCATCCCCGGGGTTCGGCCGGGGAGGCCGACGGCCGACTACATATCAGGTGTGCTGAACCGGATACTGCTTGTCGGTGCCATCTTCCTTGGCGGGATTGCGGTGATGCCGTTTATCTTCGCTGGGTTGAGTGGGATCGCCGCGATGCACCTTATTGGGGGTGCGGCACTTCTAATCGTGGTCGGTGTGGGTCTCGACACGATCATGCAGATGGAGGCCCATCTGGTGATGCGCCACTACGAGAGCCTGACAAAGGCGGGCGGGCTGCTCGGGCGGAGGCGATGACGGTATGAGCATACGACGACTGACCCTGCTCGGGCCACCAGGGGCGGGAAAGGGAACACAGGCGAAGATGATCGCCGCACAGAACGGCCTTTCTCACCTGTCGACCGGAGATATTCTCCGCGATGAGGTGGTACGCACGACACGGCTTGGCCTCACGGCTAAGGGGTATATGGACCGGGGAGACCTGGTCCCCGACCCCTTGATCATCGAGATGATCAAGGGCCGGATTGCGGGGCCGGCTGACGGGTTCATCCTCGATGGGTTCCCCCGCACTGTGACTCAGGCCGAAGCGCTCGCTGAGATAACGGCGCTCGATCTGGCGATCAACATCGATCTATCGCGCGAGACGGTGATCGACAGGCTCTCGTCCCGGCGTGTCTGTCGCGGATGCGGGAGGATTTACAACCTTCTCTTCGGTCCGCCGACGGATGCAGGGCGCTGCGATGCCTGCAACGACGAACTGTTCCAGCGTGACGATGATAAACGAGCGGTGATTGAGAATCGGTATGATGTCTACACAAAGATGACTGCCCCGTTGATCGATTTCTACCGGCAGCGCGGTCTTTTACACGAAGTTGATGGTTCAGGATCGACAGAGGCGGTCCTTGCGGAGATCACCACCGCTCTTCTCTCTTGATGATCGCCTTAAAGACACGCTCGGAGCTTACGGTGATGCGCGAAAACGGACAGACCCTTGCGGCGATCCTTGCTGAGGTCTGCCGCCAGGCGGTTCCGGGGAAGAGCACGGCGTTCCTCGATGAGATGGCCGAAGATCTGCTCCGTCAAGCCGGGGCAAAGCCGGCATTCAAGGGGTACCGGGGCTACCCAGCGACGATCTGCGCCTCGCTCAACGAGGAGGTCGTCCACGGAATCCCGACAAGAACGCGAATTCTGCGTGAAGGGGATATCCTCTCAGTCGACATCGGCCTGCTCCGCGACGGTCTGTACAGTGATACAGCGATGACCGTAGCAGTGGGCGAGATTGACGAACAGACAAGACATCTCCTGCAGGTGACGGAGGCGAGCTTGTGGTGTGGGATCGAACAGGTTACACTAGGGAACCGCTTGTCGGATATCTCACATGCGATCGGTTCTTACATCGAGAGAGAAGGGCTGCACGTAGTGAAGGAGTATGTCGGCCATGGGATCGGCCGGGATCTCCATGAGGATCCCCAGATTCCGAATTATGGCCCACCTGGGAACGGCCCGCGGTTGCAAGCGGGGATGGTCTTTGCGATTGAACCGATGGTGAAAAACGACCCCGACCCGACCATGGTCCTCGATGATGGATGGACCGTGGTGACTGCGTCGGGGGGGGTGGCCGCTCATTTCGAGCATACCGTCGCTATTACGGAGGCGGGAATAGATGTATTAACACGAGGAGGTGAAGTAAGACGTAGTGGCTAAAACGAACAGACGCGGTCAGAAGAGAAGGGTGATATCGCCTTCAACCTCCACAGAGACGGATGTAATCCGTCAACGAGGGGAGGTGGTCGAGAGCCTTCCGAGTTCGATGTTCAGGGTGCAGTTTCCGAACGAACATATTGTTCTCTGCCATATATCAGGGAAGATTCGAAAGCACTACATCCGTATCCTGACTGGGGACCGCGTGATCGTGGAGTTCTCACCGTACGACCTGACAAAGGGGCGGATAGTATACCGGGAGAGCTAGCTGCGATGTCTGATTAACGATGAAAGTTCGAAGTTCAGTGAAGAAGATGTGCATTAACTGCAAGGTGATTCGCCGGCATGGCCGGGTGATGATCATTTGCCGGAATCCAAAGCACAAGCAGCGACAAGGCTAGGGGGATGGAATCATGGCGCGGATAGCCGGAGTCAACCTGCCGAATGACAAGAGGATAGAAGTCGGGCTGACCTATATCTTCGGCATCGGCACGACGCGGGCGGCGGAGATCATCGAAAGCTCGGGGATCTCCCCTGATGTACGAGGGAAGGATCTGACGGAGAAAGAGGTAGCCTCTCTACGACGGGAAGTGGAACAACACGTTATTGAGGGTGATCTGCGCCGGCGGGTCTTCTCGAACATCCAGCGGTTGAAGGATATCAACGCTTATCGCGGGATTCGCCATAAGCGCCGTCTTCCAGTGCGGGGGCAACGAACACGGTCGAACGCACGCACTTGGAAAGGATCGCGGCCGGCTAAGGCAGGAAAGAAGAGGTAGGGATGGCGAAGAATATCAAGTTAGAGCGGGCAAGGATCCACATCCATGCGACTTACAACAACACCATTATCACGGTGACCGACGTGAACGATAACCCGATCACCTGGAAGAGTCCGGGGGTAGTCGGGTATAAAGGGTCGCGAAAAGGGACCCCTTATGCCGCCCAGATCGCGGCCGAGTCCCTTGTGCGCGAGCTGAAGGACTATGGGGTTCGAACGGTTATGGTGTTGGTGAAAGGGACTGGGTCGGGACGGCAGTCGGTTGTACAGACGATAAAGGGGTCTGGAATTCGTGTTGAGGAAGTCCGCAACGTCACCCCGGTCTCTCACAGCAACATCAAAGGGAGACGATAATGGGAAGAGATACAGGACCCAAGTGCAGAAAATGCCGTCGGGAAGAGGAAAAACTCTTTATCAAAGGGGACCGCTGCTACGCGTCGAGCTGCCCGGTGTCGCAACGCAGTTCGCCGCCGGGAGAACTCCCGAAGAAGCGACGTACACGGCGGAGTCAGTATCTACTGCACCTAAGGGAGAAGCAGAAGGTGAGGCGAATTTACGGAATACGCGAGAGACAGTTCCGTAACTACTTTGCGCAGGCAAAGCAGGGGAAAGGGATCACCGGCGAAACTCTTCTGGTGTTGCTCGAACGGCGGTTCGACAACGCGCTCTACCGTGCCGGGTTTGCTTCCTCGCGTAACCAGGCCCGTCAGATGATCAGCCACGGACATTTTCAGGTGAACGGGCGGGGGGCGAACATCCCTTCTATCATACTTCGTGAAGGGGATGTCGTAGCGGTCAAAGAGGGGCGGCGTGCGCGGGTGAAGGCTATCTTGGAAGCGAACAAAGGTCGTGTGGCGCCGAGTTGGCTGGAGAAGGACCTGGAGGCGATGACCGTTCAGGCGATTGGCTCTCCCAATCTCGAGGAGACAGGGTACAGCATCGCTGTTAACCTGATCGTCGAGTTCTACTCTCGCTAGGAGGTTGAGTATGGATGAGCTGGTCTTCCCACAAAAGATTAAGGTAGAGGAACTGTCCGCAGTGCGGGGAAAGATTGTTATCGAACCGCTCGAGCGTGGGTTTGCCACTACACTGGGAAACACACTTCGACGGTTACTCTTCTCCTCGATCCCCGGTGCGGCCGTTGTGCGGGTCAACTTCGCCGGAAAGCACCATGAGTACGACACGATAGAAGGGGTGAAGGAGGATGTTCTGGAGATCATCCTCAACCTGAAAGAACTGTCCCTGCGCCTCCATGATGATGACCGGAAGCGTCTGATAATTGAGAAGGACGGTCCCTGCGAGGTGAAAGGATCTGATCTTTCCCTCCCTCCCGGGGTAGAGGTGATCAACCCTGATCTGCATATCGCCACGTTGAACGAGAAAGGGGCACTGGAGATGGAGCTGGAGGTCGAAACCGGATATGGATATTCTCCGGCGGAGATGAACCGGCTTGAGGACTCCCCGCTGGCGCTCATCCCAATCGACGCGGATTTTTCGCCGGTGCGTCAGACGAACTTCCGTGTTGAAGAGACGCGTGTCGGGGGAAAGACAGGGTACGAGCGGCTGATCCTCGAACTGACGACGAACGGGGGGATCAAGCCTGAGGAAGCCCTCTCTGAGGCTGCGCTGATCTTCCAGCGTCACCTCAATCTGTTCCAGGGGTTTGCTGAACATCCATTTGGGCTGGAGACGGAGGATGATCCAGAGAAAGGGACGGGTCAGTATGATATTCCATTGGCTGATTTCGGCATTGATCAGCGGGCCTGTAACCTTCTTCAGGAGGCGGAAATCGTGACCTTGAACGATCTTCTTAGCAAGCCTCGGGTGGAGCTGCTTGACATCCATGGTTTCGGGGAGAAGACCTTGAACAAAGTAGAAGATCGGCTGCGTGAACTTGGTCACTCACTCAATGTAGAAGGAGAGGGTTAACGATGCGGCATAGACGGACTGGCTATAAGATAGGGATGGCGAAAGCCCGTCGGGAGAGCGTCCTGGCGACCCTCACCACTGGGCTGATCATGCATGCGAAGGTGGATACCACATTCGGACGGGCAAAAGCCAGCCAGCGGTATGCCGAGCGAGTGATTACGCTGGCACGGCGGGGGGACCTGCACGCAAGACGTCTTGTCTTCTCCCGACTGCAGGATAAGGCGGCGGTCGACAAGCTCTTCGACGAGATTGGGCCGCGATTCAAAGATCGTCCTGGTGGGTACACCCGGGTAGTGAAACTCGGCCCTCGCCGCGGTGATGGTGCCGAGCTAGCACGGCTGATGTTGGTCTAACCGAAGAAAATCTGCAAATATAGCAGGAGCCCCTTTATCCTAGTGGATGAAGGGGCTCCTGCTTTGTGGTGGGCATGAGGGGTCTCTCACAGACGACGATCCCGTTCGCCGAAAAAGACCTAACCGCGAAGGAACGCGCATAGACGCGGATAAAGAACAGTCCATTACTCTTCAGGCTGTTGCACGAACCTCTTCTCCTTGCAGAAGCTTTCACCGTCTCGGGGGGTGTAGTAGCCGATTGGGGACTTACTACACCCCCCAAGAACGCAGAGCACGCAGAGAGTGGAATTGGAACCTTAATGCTTGATCTCAGCGCTCTTTGCATTCTTTACGGCAAAATACTTGAAACTAGGGGGTTAGGGTTGAAGACGAGCGGTGGAAAGGGTTTACGAAACAGGCTCTGATGCACCGTCAATTCATTGGGGTGTTTTTCTTGAGAACGCGAAAAAAGGAAACAAAAATGAAACCATGGTGGCAGGTTTGAGTAATGCCATTAGAGAAGGTTTTATTCGTATTAGCTGTTGGTCTGTATGGATCGAGAGCCTCCTACCGCAGTTAGGGACTAAGTTGTCGTAGTGTCAGCTTGCCTGGCATCTATCAGCTTGGAGAATTGGTTAGTGCGTATTGCACTCTCTCCTCATCGCCGCTACCGGCTATGGGTCAACAGTTAACGTTAATAAAGCCTCAGAGAAACACTAGCCGATCCAATGGGGGACGGCTAACCAAGCAAATAAAGGAGGAAAGATGATGGATCCCGAAAAAATCATGGATGGTATTTCAACGGAAATACTCGCCACTCTAAAAGAAATGCAAAAAATAAAAGTGTTGGAAGAGAGGTTGATGTATAGTAAGATTGTAAGCAACTTATGCAATTCACTCGGAGTGTTCCTCAGTTTAATAAGCGATATGGCTCTGCATGGTGACGGAGAAGACGAGCCAACGTTATTTTAATAGAGGCGTCACATAATAAGGCAGGTATTGGTAGAGAGGTCACAGCAACCTCTCGGGCTAGTTCATCTGTTCTGTTGGATAGGGGCGAAAGATCTTTCGCCCCTACGGGAAAGCCCGGGGTCAAACCTTTGATCTTGGTGTTTTGCGGGCCAGTGATCGCGCGAAAATGCCGAGTAACGAAAAAACACCAAGATCAAAGGTTTGACCCCACGTACACTTGAGCCTTTCCCAAGCTCCGTCCACCGGGCGCGATAGCCGCTACCTGTCAGACCAGGTACGTCTCGCCGTCTCGGCAGAGTAGAAGCCCCTCGATCGGAGCGGGGGCTTCGCTCAGGTGGGTCGCGAGGACGATCCCCCCCTGTTGCCGCACCCGCGCTGTCAACAGCTTGACCGCATCTACGTCCATGTGCCCGGGATCGTCAGTCGGAACGGCGTGGGTGAATTCGGTGATCACGATATCGGCGCCATCGATAAGGCGGTCAAGCTGTAGGCATGCCTTGGTATCACCGGTGAACGCAATCTTGCGCCCTTTGTGCGTAATGCGATATCCGTACGCATCCATCCCAAAATGGTCCATCTGCACGGCTTCAAACGCGATTCCCCCTGCCCGATGTTCTCCTTCTTCTTCGATCTCCACGAAGGAGAGCCGGGCCCTTTGCGCCAGTTTCTCCATGATATCAGGGTCGGACCAGGCTATATCACACAGTCGCGCAGTCGCTTCTTCCATCCCCGCCGGCCCGATGATGAAGAGGGGGGTATCCCGGGTATAACGGTAGAGGTAGAGAAGGAGGAAGAAGGGCAGCCCAAAGAAGTGGTCGGCATGGCGATGGCTGATGAAGATACGATCGATCGCGGTCGGATCCTTCCCCAAGCGGTAGAGTTGGGGGATGGTAGTAGGGGGGAGGCTGAGCAGGGTCTGCTCATCGAGCAGGAGGGAACTCCACATCCGCCCTTCTCCCAGGGCCGATCCCGACCCAAGGCAGGTGATCGCGATCTCAGCCATTGTTAACTCAGTGAACGATCTGCTTCTCGCAGGCGTCGAGAGAGTTCCTTAAGCATCCCCATTGCCACATCCGGATTCGCCGCGATCAGCCCTTTTATCACCCACGTGGTCAGGATAAGGCACGTCGTATCCTCGAGCGCGATCACATCGGCCGAACGGGGGGCTCCATCGAGGAGGGACATCTCGCCGAAGAACGCACCGGACCCAAGTTTGGCGAGCTGCTTATCGTTGCGCACAACCTCGGCGCTCCCAGTAACGATCAGGTAAAAGCCTACTCCGAGATCCCCTTCGCCGACTATCTTTGTCCCTTGCGCGAAGGACTTCTCGGTCGCCACCTTGATGATCGCTTTCAACCCTTTCTCGCTCAAAGACGAGAAGAGGGGGACCTGCTTGAGAAGATTGATCGTCTCTGCTCTATCCATAGCCCTTGTTCCTCCTTTTTTGCCGATCGCTGCTTATCGAACGCAGTTATGTTATACTGCTGAAGAGCCTTTTTGCAAGCCGAGGTAGTAGAACATGTCCTGGAGTACAATTCTGAAGAACCAACAGCAAATTCGCGCCCGCGTAGAGGAGGGCGAACAGATCGCCATTATGTTCAGCGATATCCGCGGATTCACCACCTACACCGCGAGGCAAGGGGACCGCGCTGCGTACCGTCTCTCCCAACTGCACGGATCACTCCTCAAAGAGAGGATCGAGGCTCGAGGAGGGGTCGTTGTCAAGACGATGGGGGATGGGGTCATGGCGGCGTTCTCCGAGCCTTCTGATGGGGTTCGCGCGGCAGCGGAGATCCAACAGGCGATCCGCATCCTCAATAACAGAACGCCACAAGAGGCGATCGACGTGGGGATCGGCCTGGCCAGCGGAACACCGGTAATGCCGGCGGCCGATATGATTGGGCACTCGGTGAACCTCTCCCAGCGTGTCTCCAGCCTTGCAAAAGGAGGACAGATCCTGATAACGGCGACGATCAGCCATGATCTCCCCCACATGGAGGGGCTGCGCTGCATCCCTCTGGGGAAGCGCGAGCTGAAGGGATTGGGAGAGGAGGAACTCTATGAGGTATCGTGGATATCAGAGGTCGCCCGTCTCTCCGACGGAGAAGATCGCTTCACCCTCGTCCTGACCGAGCAGGGGACGATCATCGTCGAGCCGTCCAAGGAGATCGAGGCCCGTCTCCATGAAGACAGGGACGCCGATTATGTCCAGACAGGGGGCAATGATTCGTTGATCGCAGCCGGGATCATGCGTGAACAGGATCTCGACCGAGTAGCCTTCTCCTTTCAGGGGGACGAGGTGGTTCTCCGCTTCGGGGAGAAGAGGTTGCAGTTGACCGGTGTCGATCCGTCAGTCTCAACTGCCTTCCAAGAAAAGCTGGTCGAGGTCAAGGAACAGCTCGCTGAAACACGCCTGGCGGGCGATGGAGTTGAGATGCTGAGAGGTTAAGATGCTGAGAGGTTTGGAAGTTGAGAGGTTGGGAAGCTGAGAGGTTGAGATGCTGAGAGGTTGGGAAGTTGAGCAAGGCAGAATGGAAAATGCAAAGCATAAAATGCAAAATAGAGATACAGGTAGGGCGGGCGTGGCTAGCAGCATGAACAGGCGTGAACCCAACAAACCCAATGAACCCAACAAACCCCACGAACCCAACAAACCCAATAGATCGATCAATAATGTGTCTACGGCGGATCATTATGGGGGTGAGCAGACGATGAATGAGAAGCGCTTCATAGGACGATTGGGAAAGCAGATCTGCAAGCTGTTGTTCGTTGTACTCTTGCTCTTACCTCTCCTCGCAGCAGGGGGGGAGGATGCAGTCCCCAAAGGTGTATTGCCGACCCCATCTCCTCCGGGGGCAATCCTTCGCATTGTAACCGACAAGGCGATCTACTCGCCGGGCGAAGCGATTGCGATCACCATCGAGACCGACCGGGAAGGCTTCCTCTACCTGTACGAAATTAACCCTGAAGGAACGGTGACCCTCCTTTTCCCGAACCGGTTCCAGCCTGATCCGTTGGTGCCGGGAGGGATTCTTCACCTGCCGGGAGAGGGGTACCGGTTCATCATCGGCCTGCCTGAAGGGGTATCGACACTGGTAGCGATCTTCTCTTCCCATCCCCTTCCCGGCCTCGCCCCGACAGAAGAGGCCCCTTTCCGTCGCTTCACCGTTTCCCCAGCGGCGTTCGCGCGTGCGCTTACCCAGGAACTGGAAGAGAAGAGATGGAGTTCAGCCTGGACGCAGATCACCATTCACCAACCTCTGGCAACCGTCTATATCGGCTCGCAGCCCGCAGCAGCCCGCATTCTCGTCGACGGGGACCATCATGGCTACACCCCAAAAGAGATCATCCTCCCTGCGGGAAAGGTGACAATCACCCTGGAGAAGGACGGATACGAGCGGTTCACCCGCACCGTGGTCCTGCACGACCGGGAGGTCTTCGATTTTGAGGCGAGGCTGCAGCAGGCCGTCCATCCCTTGCCCGCAGCCGCGATCTCCCCTGCTTTCCTCGCCGTCGATCTAGGGATCGACAGTGTCGGGGTTGAGCTAGGGATCGCGCGGATCATCGGACTCACCGCCTCTCTCCGATTTACCGGGGAAGCCCCCCCTGCGGCAGGAGGGGTCCATAATCTCGGCCCGGAGTTGGGATTTGGTCTGCGGCTTCACGTCCCATTGGCAGAAGGGGCCTTCGCATTCATCGGAGCGGGGATCGCCCTACAGAACCGCACCACCGCCCCTCCGACCAGAGGACTGGCACCGCTTTCGATCATCATCGAACCGATCATTACGACCGCCCTCTTCCCCAGTTTCACTATCGGAATCGCAACCGAACTTCGCCACGCTACCCTCAGTGCCGGCTACCATCTGCGACGCGGATTCCTGGTCGGGATCGGCCTTTCCTTCTGACCGATCCCCCTCCCAGGCTGGGAACTCCTCTGGAATCGCGGTCTCGAAGCAGAGGGGCGAGCCGGTCCGCGGGTGGGAGAGTTCGATCCGCCAGGAATGCAACATGAGCCGGTCTCCTTCGTGCTTCCCGTAGATCGAGTCGCCGACGACCGGATGGTCGATGTATCGCAAGTGCACGCGGATCTGGTGCGTGCGTCCTGTGCGGGGGTGGACCCGGAGCAATGTCCACTCGTCAGCCCTTCTTAGCACATGAAACTCGGTTTGAGCGGCTCTTCCCTGCGGGTTAATCGCCATCCTTCTCGGTCGAACCGGGTCTCGCCCGATCGGAGCGTCGATCAATCCCTCCTCCTCCACGATCCGCCCTGTGACTACGGCCAGATAGACCTTGCCGATCGTACGGGCGGCAAACTGCTCTTTCAGGGAGGAGAGAGAGATGTCTGTCTTGGCGACCACGATCAGCCCGCTCGTATCCTTGTCCAGACGATGAACGATCCCCGGGCGGATCGGGTCGTCTCCCACAGGGAGATCGCGGTCGACAAGGAGCCCTTCCACCAGAGTGGGGACGATCTCCCCTGCCCCGGGGTGAACGACCAGCCCCGGTGATTTGTCGACAACGATGATATCACTATCCTCGTAGAGGACCTCGATCTCAATCGGTGCGGGGGTGAGAAGTCGCTGTTCCGGTCTATCCACGACGATGCAATCCCCACTGCGCAATCTATAGGAAGGGAGCCGGAGTTTCTCTCCATTGAGGTCGACGCACCCTGCGCGGATGGCGCGCTGCAGCTCACTGCGGGAGCAACCCTCGATCTTCTCGCTGAGGTACCGGTCAATGCGCCGGCCGACCTCGCCCTCTTCCACTGCAAGCGTGATTCTTCCCATCGTTCTCCTCAAGAAACTCCGTGTTTGTCCGTTCGTATGTGCTTGCGGTATAATACGATGATCGAGTGACGAATGAAAGAGGGATTTTAGTTGCCGGGACGGGACGGGTGCCTGGGTGCTCGGGCGATCTGTTTTCGTCACCTATTTTACAGCAAGGAGAGTGATCCGAAAGCAATTTCGGAGGCAGAATGAATATTGAATTTATCGAAGCCTTGGAAGAGATGGCAAAGGAAAAAGGGATCGCGCGCGAGGACCTGTATGCAGCGATCCGCCAGGGGCTTGCCGCGGCGTATCAGGCGGAGCACCACACCGATGCCGAGGTCGTAGTTGATATAGACCAACAGTCCGGAGACATCTCCATCAACGGCAAACGGATTGAACTAGCAAAATTCGGACGGATAGCGACCAAGAAAGCGGAGGAGACAATCCGCCAGGAGATCACCCATAAACAGCGGCAGATCGTCTACGAGCTGTACATCAACCGGGTGGGGGAGATCATCAGCGGGTTGATCCATCGATTTGAGGGAAAGGATGTCTGGGTCAACCTAGGGGAGGCCGAGGCGGTCCTTCCAAATATCGAACGGATCCCTGGGGAACGGTACTATGCCGGGCAGCGATTGCGTGCTTACCTGGCCAGAGTAGAGCAGACTCAGGGGAATCCGCGGATCCTGCTCTCCCGTGCTCACCCGCAGTTTGTGGAGCAGCTCCTGCGGTTGGAGGTCCCGGAGATAGAGGATGGGACACTGGCCATCCGCAAGATTGCACGCGAAGCCGGGCGTCGGAGCAAGGTCGCGGTGGAGTCGCTCGACCCGAACGTCGATCCGATCGGAACATGTGTCGGGGCCGGTGGATCGCGGGTGAGGGTCGTCACCCGCGAACTGTCGGGAGAGAAGATCGACCTCATTCGGTGGAGCGACTCGGTCGAGCAACTCCTGAAAAACAGTCTGGAACCGGCATCGGTCATCTCCGTCGAATTAAACGAAAAGAGACGCGCCGCCAAGGTGATCGTCCCTGATGATGAACTCTCCCTGGCAATAGGTAAGGGGGGGCAGAACGTTCGTTTGACCGCGAAGTTGATCGGCTATGAGATTGCAGTGACGAGCCCGAGAGAGGAGACCAACTGATCGGCCGTCGGTATCTACCATGATCCCGCTCAAGGAACGCATCTTACAGCGTGTCTTTCGCATCAGTCGGTACTATGCGTGGTGGGTCCTCATCATCACCATACTCTTGACCGGGGCGAGCGTCTATTACATACGCGACATCCCGATCCGCGGCTCGTTCCTTGACCTCCTGCCGCGAAACGACCCATTGGTCGATGAGTATCGTCGCATTGAGGAACTCTTGCGGACCGATTTCCTCGTCCTCCTCCTCTCCCTGCAAGAGGGCGAGGGACTGCCGATCGGCGAGCGGGAGGACCGTCTCCTCCGCGCCGCCGGAGAGATAACCCGGGTATTAGCAAAGAACCCTGAATTCATCGAGGTCTCCTACTTAGCCGAACTGTCGCCGGAGATCCCGGATCAGTTCGTCCTCCTCTATCGCCTGAACGAGGAGGAGCTTGCGCACATCGAGTCAAGCCTCGCCCTGGCACGACGCTCACTCGGCGATGAACAGGTTGCCTACAGAGGGCTCGCCCTCTTGCCGGCGACCGATCTTGCCGACGCATACCAGCGGATGAGCGAGGCGTTCGATGCAGCTCTCCGCCGCGGCATGGCCGCCGAGAGGAACGGAGAAGTCGCTGCTCTCGAGGATGGTCTGTTCGGGGTTAAGGCGCTTAACAGCACCGTGCTCAGTGCAATAGCCGGGATCGATGAGATGCCGGAGGTGACTGCTGCGGTGGAGGACCTGTCCATGCTCTTCGCCCCAACAGAAGAAGCGATCGTGCGAGTCCCGGAGGCCTTCTTCTCTGACGACCGGACACGGCTCCTCATCACAGTCAAACCGAGGTTTTCAGCTCAACTAGGCGTAGCCTACAGCACAGCGGTGATGGAGACCCTGAACGCCGACCTCGCCCGAATAGACCTCGATCGCTTACAGGTCACTGTTGGGGTGACCGGGACGTACGCGTTCGCCGCCGAGATGAACGCGGTGATCAACGCTGATATGCTACGCACGACGATCATCTCCTCGGTGGGGGTGCTCGTCATCTTCTTTCTCGCATTCGGCTCAATCTTCTACAGCTTTATCGCCGTGGTCCCTCTTCTGGTCAGCGTCGTATTGACGATGGCATGGGCAAAGTTCGCGGTGGACGGGTTCAATCTGATGACCACGTTCCTCCCTGCGCTCGTCCTCGGCCTGGGGATCGACTACGGGATCCACCTCATCTCCCGTTACTCTGAAGAGCGGCGCAAAGGGAGTTCGCTCAATCAGGCCTTGCACACCGCCATCTTCCGCAAGGGGACTGCTTCAGCCGTTGCTGCACTGACGACCTCCCTCGTCTTTTTCGGGCTGCTCTTCTCCCGTTCCCGTGCATTGTTCGAAATGGGGGCGATCACCGGCATGGGGGTGATCATCTCCTTCCTCGCCACCCTGTTCCTCCTTCCCGCGTTGATCACCATCACTCATTTCCTGTTCCGGTCCCGCCGCCGAGAAGGGGTAATTAACCACGTCCCCCGCCTCGCCGGCTACTTTCGCGCGGTGACTGCCAAGGGACGGGCGATCTTCGTCATCATCCTCATCCTAACCTTCTTCATCGCGTTTCAAGCATCGCAGACAAGGTTCGTCTTCTCCAGCCGGGACATGATCCCTCGTATGGAGAACACAAAAGTCTTGAATGAGGTCCTGACTCATTTTGGCGAAGAAGGTCCCCCAGTGGGGAACTACTTTACCTTCTTCGCCTCATCAGAGGAAGAGTTGGCCCGTGTGGTGGGGCACTTGCAGACGAGCGACCTGGTCGACAGGGACAGGATCGAGTCGGCGTGGGCGCTCCTCCCGGTCAACCTTGCAGAGCAACAGCAGGTTTTGCGCGGTCTTGATATCGGGGCCTACATTGAGCAGTTGGCGGTCCTCGATCGAAGCCTTGCCGACCGCAGTGATGTGCTCGCACAGATCCGCACCCTGCTCACCCAGTTCAGCCTCCTTCAGTACGTCGCAGCGCTGCACGGCGAAGTGGGGATCGCCTCGACCGGGAGTGCGCTTAAACGACAGCTGCGCGATATCCAAGGTCTGCTGCAGGAGCTCGACATCGAGCGTGCGCGCGGGCACATCCTGGGACTGAGTAATACCCTCTCCGCATTCGAGCAGGATCTGGCGCAGGCCCGTGATCTCCCCCCGGTGGAAGAACTGCTGCGCGACATCATCGATAGCTTTCCCAAGGGCCTTGCCGCCCGGTTCATCACCCCAGGCGGCGACTACATCATTCAAGCGCGAATGCTGCCGGAGATCTTTGATGAGGGAAATCTGCAGTACTTCGCTAATTTCGCCGCCTCATTCTCCGACAACTACTTTGGCATGCCCTTGGTCGCCAAACAGCTGGAGGAACACATGGAGCGTGATTTTCTCATCTCGACCATCCTGGCCGCGGTTCTGATCATCCTGACCCTATGGCGTGCCTTTGGTGGGGTTATACGGGCATTGCTCGCCGCAGCGCCGCTCATCCTCGGCTACGTCTGGATGCTTGGGGGGATGCGGCTCTTGCAGATCGATTTCAACTTTGTTAACATTGCGATCTCCCCGCTGTTGATCGGGATTGGGGTCGATAACGGCATTCACATCCTCCACCGTTACCGGGAGGAACGCTCGATCGACCCAGAGGGCGCGATCGAGCGTGGAGGGAAGGTGACCGCGGTGGCGGTGATCGTAACCTCGCTTACAACGATGCTCGTCTTCGGAAGCCTCCTCCTTGCGCGCACACCGGGACTGCGCCTGTTAGGAATCTCAGCCCTCCTCGGCATCGGATTCACCCTTCTGTTCAGCCTTCTCTTCCTCCCTGCCGCGTTGCGGGTTGCCGGGGCAAAACGGGTATAATGACGGCGTTAAGCATTATGGATCAGTGTAAAATGAAAAATGTAAATTGAAAAATGCAAAATAGAAGCGATTTAACAGAACGACTAGTAGCGTTCGCAGTCAGCAACATTGGATTGACAGTAGGGGCAGGCCCCTGTGCCTGCCCAGGGCGTTATTTTGCAATGGAGCGAAGCGACGGGTCATTATATCGGCTGAACCCGGCGGAGAGGATCGACTCGATTCCCGGCAAGGGGTTCAGGCTGCTGCACAAACCTTTTCTCCTTGCAGGTTGCAAAGCAAGACTGGAGGTCAAACAGAAGCTTTCACCGTCTCGGGGGGTGCAGTAAACCCCTCTTCGGCTACTACACCCCCCGATGCGGTAAAATGCTTGAACCTTTGGATGCAGCTGCCTAATTGATTAAAATTATTACAAAATCCGTGATCACTGTGAAAGGAGAAAGAATGGCTTTGCAATTGGCGCTATTCGTATCAGTTGTTGGTGGTCATGGGTCGAGAGAACCTGGTGCAGTTAGGAATCAAGTTGTCGTAGTGCCAGCGTGCATTGCACCCCCCTCTCACAGCTACCGACATTATAGGATAACAGCTAACGCTAATAGAGCCTTGCAATTTGCATTTTCCATTTTGCAATCTTCATTTTTCACTGGAGCGAAGCGACAAGTATTCATACTGCGCCGTTGGCGACTTCGTGAATACAAGACCGTGGAGCAGTGCGCAACACACTTACAAAAGGGAAGTGGATGCGAATGAATCTTTTTAATATAGGGATGATATTAAGTCTGCCGGCGGCGCTCGCCCTCGGGTACCTTCTGGGAAGCATCCCTCGCAACCGCAAGGAGGCAGAGGTCCTGCAAGCAGCGCAAGAAGAGGCTGAGCAGTTGAAGCAAGAGGGTGAGCAGTTGAAGCAAGAGAGGCTGATCGAGGCGCAGCAGGAGATCCAGGCCCTACGGGAGGAACTGGAGAACCGCGCGAAACGCCGGGAGGAAGAATTCACCCGTATGGAGGAGAGGGTCCTCCGCCGGGAAGATCGCCTGGGGCAGAAGTCAAGCTACTTGGAGCAGATTGAGGACTCACTCCGCGCGGATGAGGAGGAACTCGAGCAATTGAAGAAAGCAGGGGCCGACCTTCTTGTCGAAGGAAAGGCTCGCCTGGAGAGGATCTCGGGATGGGACCAGCAAGAGGCGCGGGACCACCTGTTAAAACTGGTCGAGACTGAATCGAAACGCTTCTTCTCGCGCAAAGTCGAGGAAGTCGAGCGACGGGCGAAAGAGGAGGCTGAGCAGCGGGCCGCGCTGGTCATCTCTACCGCTGTTCAGCGTTACGCCGCCGAATACGTGGAGGGGCATACCGTAAGCTCTGTTCCTATCCCCTCCGAGGAATTTAAAGGCCGGATCATCGGCCGCGAGGGGCGCAACATCAAGACCTTCGAGGCGTTGACCGGGGTGGAGCTTCTCGTCGACGACACGCCGGAGATGGTTGTCCTCTCCTGCTTCCACCCGTTGCGGCGCGAAGTGGCGCGGATGGCGCTCGGCCGGTTGATCGAGGATGGACGGATTCATCCTGCGCAGATTGAGGAGAAAGTCCAGCGGGCCAAGTCGCGGTTGGCGGAACGCATTAAGGAAGAAGGGAGGAAAGCGGCGTTCGACATCGGAATTGACATCCATCCCGAGCTGGCCACCCTCCTCGGCCGGTTGAAGTACCGGACGAGCTACGGGCAGAATCAGCTTGCTCACTCGTTGGAGGTGAGTTGGATCGCCAAGATGCTCGCCGCTGAGTTGGGGATCGATGCAGAGAAGGCGAAGCGCGCCGGACTGTTGCACGATATCGGCAAGGCGGTCGATCACGAGGTTGACGGTCCGCACGCCCTGATCGGAGCAGACCTTGCCCGGCGGTACAGGGAGGGGAGCGAGGTGGTCCACGCCATCGCCGCGCACCACGAAGATATTGCTCCGACCAGCGCCCTTGACGTCATTATCCAAGCCGCTGACACTCTCTCTGCCGCCCGGCCCGGAGCGCGGCAGGAGACATTCGAACGGTACATCCGGCGCCTGCACGAGCTGGAAGATCTCTGCCGATCCTTCCCTGCAGTGCAGGAGGCCTACGCTCTACAAGCCGGCCGCGAGGTGCGGGTGATGGTGCAGCCGGATCGGGCGAGCGATGACATGTCCGCCAAACTGGCCTACGCCATCGCCCGAGCAATCGAAGAAGATCTGCGCTATCCCGGAGAGATCAAGGTGAACGTTATCCGTAAGACACAGTTTACGGAGAGCGCGAAGTAAAGGAGGGAATTAATGTCTAGAGATCCAGGGGCATAGAATGGAGATCTTAAAGGTTTCGTCATTATCCAATCCCGGTGCAGTCGCCGGTGCGATCGCCAACGGCGTCCGTAATCTGGGTAGAGTCGAAGCACAGGTGATCGGCACACGGGCGGTGAACCAGACGGTGAAGGCGATCGCGATCGCCCGCGGCTATCTGGCATCGAATGGCGTCGATCTTTACTTTATTCCAAGTTTTACAGCCGTCAGCATCGACGGGGAGGAGAGGACAGCGATCCGTTTTGCGATCCGCACGCGCCACCCCATATACAGAAGAGAGAGCGTGTAGAGAGCGAAACCGGGCAGGTGCCGTGACCTGCGCAAGCCGGCCACCCTGGCACCCCGCCCCCTTGTCAGAGCTGTTCGCCATTAGTACTATCTAGGCGGGATGTAAAGCCCGCCGGCAAAGGAGTGATAAGATATGCAACGTTTATTCGAGCGACATAAGAAGGTAATTATTTGGACGGTTGTCGTCGGCTTTTTCATCAGTGGCGTTGGTCTGATCGGCCTTGATCAGGCCGGGATCTTCGAACGGAGACCGGCCGAAGCAGCAGGCCCGGCGATCGCCGCCGAGGTGGACGGAAGGCAGATCACGCGGGAGATGCTGGATCAGGCCTCCGAAAACTTGAAAAATCAGTACATCCAGCACCAGCGGCGGATGGGGATGGACCCGGGAGATCTCTTTACCGGGGCGAGTGGAGCGCTGTTACGGTTACAGGTGCGAACACATGCATTACAAGGATTGATCAGGCAGGAGATCTACGCGAAGCAAGCCGGAGAGCTCAACATCAGGGTCCCTCGAAGCGAGATCGACGCCGAATTCTCCGCGCAGTACGACAGACTCCTTACCCGGTTCAACATCACCGAAGAACAACTCATCGACTTTCTCGTCGGCCGGGGGACGACCCTCGATCAGTTCCAGGACGATATGCGAACAGAGGTGGAAGTGCAGCTGCGGAACCAGGCTCTGCGTGAGGCAGTGATCGGCGAGATCGCACCGACCGACGAAGAGCTTGAAGCATTTTTACAGGAGAATATCGCCCGTTACGAAACAGAGGAAGAAGTTCGCGCCTCGCACATCCTTGTCGAGGACGAAGAGCACGCGCAGGAAGTGCTCGCCCTCCTCGCCGCCGGGGGAGACTTCGCCGCGCTTGCCACGGAACATTCAACCTGTCCGAGCGCCGCCCGGGGGGGAGACCTGAGCTGGTTCACCCGCGGGAGGATGGTCCCGGAGTTTGATGCGGCGGCATTCCCCCTTGAAGTCGGCGAGATGAGCGGGATCGTCGCCACCCAGTTCGGGCACCACATTATCACGCTCACCGACCGCAGGCCGGCGCACACCCCGACCCTTGACGAGATCAGAGGCAGGGTCCTTGCCGACTATACCAGGGAAGCAGAGGAGCAGAGGTTTAGCGACTGGTACGCCGGCGTCTACGCTCAGGCGCAAGTGGAGATCCACATGCCTCTGATCGCCGCGGTCATCCAGCAGCAGGAAGACCTGGCACTAGGGTTAGCCGCATTCGAAGCAGTGAAAGCGGAAGGAATTTCGGCCGATCCATATCTCCCCTACTACATCGGGCGCATCTACGAGGCAAAGCTGATCGCCGCGGTAGAAGAGAAGGAAGCGCTGAAAGCAAAAGCCGAGCCGAGTGAGGAAGAGATTGCTCAAATCGAGAGACTGACCCTCTCAACCGCTGAGTACAAAGCAAGGACCCTCGCACTCTACCTAGAGGTACTGAAAGAGATTGATCCCGACGAACGGTTCCTCGAGCGGATCCTTGCGCTCGCCCCGGACAGCACCACTGCGATTTACTTACATGGGAAACTCCTCGTTGGAAGAGGGGACTACTTTGGGGCACACCATCGTTTTCAAGAAGTGATCGACATCGACCCGGAGTTCCTTGCCGCATTCATCGCCTCCGGCGACGTAGCTATGGAGATTGGGATGTACAGGCTCGCCGTTGAGCGGTACCAGACCGCACTCGACCTGCGCCCCGGCAGCATCGGTGTGATGGGCAAGCTTGCCGAGGTTCACCTCGTCCTCAACCAGTTGGACGAAGCGGAACAGCTCCTCGCCGAGTTAGAACAACTTCGCCCGGAGAACATGCGGCTGCTCGTCAGCCAAGGGGACCTTGCTTACATGCGGATGGCAGCGGCGATCGACGAGCGTGCTCAGTTGACCGTGAAGAGCGACCGCACCCCTGCCGAAGAAGAACGGCTGACCGCCCTCGCCGGTGAGATCACCGCATACAAAGAGAGAGCGCTCGAGCGGCACACCACAGCGTTCGACCACGGCGGCCCGATCGACCTATTCATCTCCAAAGGACAGACCCACCTCGCCGTAGGAGAGTTGGACCAAGCAAAGGAGAAGTTCCAGCACGTAATCCTGCGTGCACCGCACCAAGTTGAAGCCTTTGCCGGCCTAGCAGGAGTTTTGCTCCTACAAGGGGATACCGACGGGGCGATAGTCAACTATGAGCTAGCCTTCACCCGCAGCTTCGACATCGGCCGCAAACGAGAACTCGGCGAGAAGATAGTCGAACTCGCCCCCGACAACCTGGAGATGCGGTTCAGACTAGCTGATGTTCACGCCCAGCTATTCATGTGGAGCGCAGCGATCAGGCAATACGCCGCGATCCTCGAAGTACAGCCGGACTCGCTCCAAGCCCTCCGCAATATTGCCGATGCCTACAAGTGGCGGACCGAGTACGACACCGCGATCGCCTACCTCTACCGGGGCCTCCTCCACGCGCCATCCGCAGCTGAAAAGAGCGCGATCCACGAGAAGATCGTGGATATCAGCCAGCTACAAGCCGGCCGTGGTCGCCCATTGACAGCAGCAGGGCTCGATGCCCTCTTCGAGCTGGCCGTGCTCCATCTAGCAGACGGGGAGGACGCGCGAGCACTGGGGAGATTGGAGAGGATCGTGCAAGATGATCCATACCACCGAACCGCCGAAGTGAACGCGCTACTGATTCAAGCCGGCGGCACAGTACCGACCCCGCCAGAGCCCGTCGCACCTGTACAGACCCCGAGTGAGACGATCGAACCGCAAGAGCCGCCGAGAGAGAGTGACCAGCCGTAAGTCGTTCGACGACCTTATCGCGCTGATCGCACAGTTGCGCTCTGAAAACGGGTGCCCGTGGGACCGTGCTCAGGATCACCGAACGCTTAGGCCGTACGTATTGGAAGAAGCACACGAAGTGATCGCAGCGATCGATGCGGAAGACCCGTCAGCCCTTGCCGACGAACTGGGGGACCTCCTACTGCAAGTCCTCCTCCACTGTCGGATCGCCGAAGAAGCGGGAAAATTTTCGCGCGACGAAGTGATCGATCTTCTAGCACAGAAGCTGATCCGCCGCCACCCACACGTCTTTGGCGACGCTGCTGACGACCTCCAGTCGATAGAGCGCACGTGGGCAGCGGTGAAAAAAGCCGAAGGGAAAGTGAAACATCGCCTCCCGGCCATCCTGGCAGCACGGAAGCTCGTCTCGCGCCTAGACAATGAAGTAACCCTGCTTAACAGAGAAGATCATCCCACAGACGAAGCCGCAGCCGGCCGGCAGATCCTTGCCGCCATTGCCGCAGCATGGAACGCCGGGATTGACCCAGAGATCGCCCTGTTAAAGACGATCTCCCACCTTGAAAAATCGATGGAAAGCCGTAGCGCGCCGATACAAGACGCGATCGTCTACTGGATCAACACCACCAAGGACGAGATCCACTTTATCGATGCGATCTTAAGCGCCTACGACGGCATGGCGAACGTACGACGCGACTACCAGCTACAAAACGGGGAGATCTACTTCAAAGTATACGTAGCCCCGGGAATGGAGCAGGAGTTTCTGGAAGTAATCGAGCAGTTGCAAAAAACCGCGACAATCGGGGAGGTCTCCCGAGGGGAGGTCTCCCGACGG